>NZ_CEZBFX010000027.1:3394-48607 GCF_982964205.1 Roseofilum sp.
TTCATGTCTACCTCCTCCTCCTCGTTACGTTGCACAGCCGAGTCGAGGGGTTTCATGTCTACATCCTCTTCCTCATTGCGTTGAATACCTAATTGTTCAGGTATTCCTGCACTCGAATCGTCTTCTTTTGTCTGTACTCCTTGACTGGGTGCAGGTTGGGGTTGATTAATTTGTTTAACAACTTGACTAGCTACTGCATCCGCTTGTTGTTCGTGAACATCCCCCGGTTCTCCAATAGTTAGTTTCGCTTGTACGGGGGCTGGATGGCCATACATTTCGTGCAGACTGGTATAGTTATAGCTCGCTGCTGGCTTAAAAGGAGGCAGTTTTTTTTCTTGGCTCTCCTTGCGTTGTACAGAGGGCAGGACTTTAGGGGCAAACCGACTAGAAGACTTCTGAGGTGCAGAACTCTGTTGGGCAGTTTTTTTGCGACGGATGTAGGAGCGCATAGTACAGAAACCCAAATTCAACAGTGAACAAATAACTATACGGGTATAGCTAAGGGAAGCATAATAACACCAATATTATATCAGTTTTGTTTTCTCTTGAGCCATTCATATTCTTAAAGTCTGCGATTCCTTACCTATTCCTTACCCGTAATAGCTTCGCGATGGCTTGAACTACTGATCGTGTCTTCTTTCCATTCTGGGCCAACCAAATCATCTAGAGAATCGTCACTCAGCCCTCCTCGTCGATTTCTTGCTTCTGCTTCTTTCAAGAAATCATAGCCAATTTGTTTCCATGCATTGGGGCCATCATATAGACCCGGAAGTTGGCGAAATTCAATCACTGCTCCACCTCTTTGGTCTTGGCCGACTGATTCCATTTTGCTTACCGATTTATTGCCACGACGAATGGGCCCAACTCCAAGATGTCTTTCAGATGTTACTGAATTGCCGGTCAGGGTCTGAGTTGTATCTTTAGAGGCAAATGTACCCAGGGAAGTATTACCTCCTGGTATCAATTTGTTGTTCTCCGATAAAATCTCCTTGTTTCCTGTTTTTAAATCGCCCTGGTATCCCGTCCAAGTTAATTTCTTTTCTCTCCCTGTTTTTTGAATTAAAAGTTTCAGGATTTTCTTTTTATTGCCAATGACATCATAATAGGTTTTCTCCGCTTCCGTAAATCCAAATTTTAGAGTTATTGTGTTTGGAGTTTTCATCAAAATCGGAGTGATATTTTTTGTGGTACTGCCGCCTGAAAAGCTTATCGCCCCTAACATATGCAAGGCTAGATGGGTAATCCAACCTTTCAATCCACGCATATTCCCCATCTCTGCGAATTTAGACTCTCTAGTTTTTTGAAATTTAGACAATGATTTTTTGAGTTCTGGGATGATTTCTTCTGCAATTTCAACTGCTCGAATAATATTGTTCCGCGAAGCGTTATAAGCTTCTTTTTCTTCTTCGCTTAGACCGGCCGCTTCCGGATTTTCATTAACATTAGTGGAGGAATATTTGGATTGTGCATACCAACTTGCCATATCACTATACTCGCGTAAGTCAATTCCGACATTGACTTGCACACTTCCTTTCCAGTTGTGGGTGGGTTCTTTGGGCAAACTGGCAAATTGAGAAATTTCAGGGTAATCAAAAGGCCCTAAGTTGAAATTAGTACGAAATGGATTCTGGGCATGTTTGGTTAAATTACTGGTCTTCTGATTAATTGTATTGACAAATTGAGTGATTTGAGATATGGATTCATCAAACTCATCTTTATTATTGGCTGGAGGGTCCATAACAATTTCCATCAATGCAGAGTTATTGCTATCTCTCCAGGGGTGATTGGGGGGTTTTTTGCCGGAGTTGACCCTCGGATTGTGATCGACCTGAGCCACAAATTTCGAGCCAGCAGCGATCGCCCCAGAAACCTTCCCAAATTCTTCTACGGAGGGTTTGTACGCGGAGTAATTACCTCTAGTATAATCAACTCTGCCATACACTGCCCCTTTCTTGTTGAGTCCCTTAGAATCGGTAGCTTCTTCACTCCCTAACTCTAAAAATGTCTTTTTATGCTCTTTGGACATATTAGCAACCCATTTTAAGCTGTTTACCATTTTCTTATTACTCTTTTTCTTCTCTAGATATTCTTGCTGTTGTGTCTCTGATAGAGTTAAAAAATACGTAACTTCATTTGGATAATCTTCTTTGAGATCTTCTAATGTGTATGTCTCACCAACATTTCTAAATTTAGCCTTGAGATCATTCTCTTTGCTATTGCCAAATTCTGCTGCCGTCCAATTGCGAAGTTTTGCCATGTTCGTCGTACTCATTTTATCAACAGGTACAGGGACTTCAATTTCTAATCCGATCGCTCGTTGGATAGTATTCTCAGAAGTGGAACTGACGGGGTTTAAATCCTGAATTGCCGCTAATGTTCTGGAGGGAGACGAATCGCCTTCTTGTTCAGAGGCTGATTGTTCCTGTTGTTGCAGATCTGGAGCGATATTTTCTTTTTTCTGTATGTCTTGACGCGGTTGAGGTTCAGGTTGATTAAGGTGGGTAAACCCTTGATGAGCTACTGTATCGGCTTGCTTTCTGTGGACATCCCCAGGTTTGCCGATGGTAAGCTTTGTTTGCACTGGTGCTGAATGGCCATATATCTCGTTCAGACTATTGTATTGATAGTGTGATGCTGGCTTAAACTGAGCTAGGGATTGTTCTTGGCTTTCCTTGCGCTGTACAGAGAGCAGAACTTTAGGCACAAACCGACTAGAAGATTGCTGAGGAGCAGAACTCTGTTGGGCAATTTTTTTGCGGCGGATGGAGCAGGGCATAATTTAGAAACCCATGGAAACAAGCTTACTGCTATTATATCAGTTGAATTCAAGTGTAAGAGTTGCTTGTAGCCCCAATTGCATCCAACTTAAAAATCTATAGTAGAGACAGTAGTTTTTACTCACAGTCAAATGAGACAAAGGGGTAGCCTATGATGGGTTTCAGTGGAGAGATACAGCGCTTTGCGCTAGGGAATAGGGAATGGGGAATAGGGAATAGGATTGTGGTACATGGCTTTGGGAATTTAAAAGTGTACTCCAGAACAGCACAAGGTTCTGTAAGTTTTAAGTTTTGAGGGTTAGAGGTAAGTATCCAGAGCCTATGCAGTATTTGAGTCTTTGTATTGGTGAGATCCATCGTCGTCTCGATCGCCACATTCGTCAACTGCAAAATCTCGATCTTGCGGATACTCCTTCCATTGATCTCGATGTACCTCCCTCGGATATGGAGGAACCGCTTCCGGCTTTAGAGCAGTTGTGCAAGGTGTTTGAGCTGTCTCCCTTTGAACGCAAGGTACTGTTGCTCTGTGCAGCGCGGACGTTGCATCCCCAGGTTCCGGCGCTCTGTGCCCATGCTCAGGAGGATGCCAATTTAACTTATCCTACGTTTCAATTGGCGATCGCTCTTTTTCCTGATGTCCATTGGGATGCTCTTCACCCCCAAAGACCGCTAAGATTATGGCATTTGCTGAGTTTAGCAGAAAATGAAGATATTACTCACACCAAACTTGAGATAGATGAGAGCATTTTACATTATTTATTGGGGAATGTTTATCAAGACGAAGAATTAGCCCTACTGCTTGAATCTGTTGCCCTTCCTGTCCCCTCTTTATCGGTATCCCATCAAAAGATTGTCGAGTTGGCTATTTCCGGTTTACTCACGTCCCATCCAGTACAATTATGCGGATGGAATTTAGAAGATAAACGGGCGATCGCCCAAAATATTGGGGACTATTTTCAACTGCCCGTACAAGTTCTGTCCAGTCGCCATTTACCTAGCGATCCGAAGGAGCTAAAACATCTGATTTTTCGCTGGCGACGGGGGAGGCTCTTAGCTCCAAGTTTACTGTTATTGGAATACAATCCGGTTAAAGGTTCAGAAATGAGCCAACAGGCGATTTTAACTGATTTTATCCAAGACTTGAAAACGCCGGTTATCATTTCTACTGCGATCCGGTTTTCTTCAGTTAATGTTCCTCTGCTGACGTTTGATGTTCCCAAACTTTCCTATTATGAACAATTGCAACTGTGGCAAACCCATTTGGGAGA
This sequence comes from Roseofilum sp., assembly GCF_982964205.1. Taxonomy (NCBI): domain Bacteria; kingdom Bacillati; phylum Cyanobacteriota; class Cyanophyceae; order Desertifilales; family Desertifilaceae; genus Roseofilum; species Roseofilum sp. Next base: position 7,440 of record NZ_CEZBFX010000027.1, read on the forward strand.
GGCTACTGAAAAACTCAACGGTCATTTAGAGGGGATTACATCCCAATTTAATTTACCCTCGACGACGATTAAGGCGGCTTGTGCGACATTAGAAATCGGACTTACAGAACCGGATACTATCGGCGATCGCCTTTGGCACTTTTGCCGCTTGCAAGCTCGACCGAGTTTAGACGATCTCGCTGTTCGGATTGAAACTAAAGCCAGTTGGAACGATTTAATTTTACCCGCCCAGCATAAACAAACTTTGTATCAAATGGTTGCCCACTTACGACAGAGGGTGCGAGTGTATGAAGAGTGGGGATTTGCTGGCAATGAGCGACGCGGGTTAGGCATTAGCGCCCTGTTTTCCGGGCAAAGTGGCACCGGTAAAACGTTAGCAGCCGGGATTATTGCCCGTGAGTTAAAGTTAGATTTATATCGCATTGATTTAAGTTCAGTCGTCAGTAAATATATTGGTGAAACAGAGAAAAACTTAAAACAGGTATTTAATGCTGCCGAAATGGGGGGCGCGATCTTGTTGTTTGATGAAGCCGATGCTCTATTTGGAAAGCGTTCAGAAGTGCAGGATAGCCGCGATCGCTACGCGAATATGGAAGTCAGTTATTTACTGCAAAGTATCGAGGCTTATCAGGGATTATGCGTGCTAACCACTAACCTGAAAGGGGCGATCGATCAAGCCTTTCTGCGCCGTATCCGCTTTATTGTCCAATTTCCCTTTCCAGATCGCGACAGTCGCGAAGCCATTTGGCAGCGAATTTTTCCAGCAAAAACACCAACCAATGACTTAGATTCCCGAAAGCTTTCTAACCTCAATGTGGCTGGAGGAAACATTCGCAATATTGCCCTCAACGCCGCATTTTTAGCCGCCGATTCTGGCGAACCCGTGATGATGAAACACCTGTATGAAGCGACAAAAAGTGAGTATATTAAACTCGAGCGATTGTTAACCGAAAAAGAGATTAAAGGATGGATTAATTAATCCTCTTTTAAGGCTTACTTGATGCCACTTCCATACAAGGTTCTCCCTTACAGGGATTAACTTCAACCAACACATGAGAAAGGGCAGAAATGGGGGCAAGAAGCGTTTTATAATATTCAGGTTTTTGGGGATAGTGGGTAACCAGGGAAATGGTTGCGGCTAAATGATCTTCACTCAGATACCAGACATGCAAATCCACGACCCGATTATCTGCATCCTGTTCAATCTGATGAATAATATCGAGCTTGGTTTTTTTGTCGATCGCCCCATCAAGCAACACAGCACTGGTTTCTCGCAACAGATTATAAGACCATTTGCTAATCACCATCGCTCCGATCGCACCCATAGCAGCATCCATCCAGATCCAACCCAGAAACTTGCCAGCAAACAGAGCCAGTATTGCCAAAATCGAGGTTAAAGCATCAGCTAACACATGGAAATAGGCAGCACGAAGATTATGATCGTGATGCTCGTGATGCTCGCGATCGTGATGTTCGTGAGTATGATCGTGATGATCCTCTAACAACAGAGCGCTCACTAAATTCACGACCAAACCAATCACCGCAACAATAATCGCCTCATTAAACTGAATCGCTTCCGGTTGTAATAAACGACCAATGGACTCCACTACCATCACACAAGCAACCACTGCCAGAGCCACCGCACTAGCAAACCCTCCAAGAGTACTAACTTTACCCGTGCCAAACGTATATCTAGGGTTATTGGCATGAGAGCGAGCATATTGATAGGCAAATAACGTAATTCCAAAGGCAGCCAGATGGGTAGCCATGTGCCAGCCATCAGCCAGTAAAGCCATGGAACCAAAAATTGTACCGGCTACAATCTCACCAATCATTGTGACCAGGGTAAGAGCCGTCACGATTTGGGTTTTTCGTTCGGCACTATGGCGATCGACTAAAAAATCATGGGAATGTTGCCATTCTTCGAGGTGATGAATATGCATAAATCGATCAACTCACTCCTACGTGGATTAATTGAAAGTCTTATGGGGTAAAAAAATAGGAAAATCAGGAGATGTAGAGATCTCCGATTACTTCCCATTACTTTTTACTTTCGACTTAATTTAATACTCTACCAATTTAGCGATCTAATAGTCTACCAATTCTGCTCGTAACCCAGTATTACGGACTAACTCTAGCCTGTCTTGGGCTTCTTCTACCGTTGCAAATGCACCGACTTGAAGCACCGATCGCCCTTGGTAAGAACTGCGGAAGGCATCCGGAACTACAGATTTTACCTGGTTTTGTTCTTGGGTAGAGGAAGCATACACAATCACTCGATAGCGCAAGCCTAAAGCAGAAGCCACGCTAGTCGGAGGTGGTGGTGGTGTTCCCGGCGCACTGGCTCGGTTAGGAATGCGACCAGCATAGCGGTTATCTCCCAAAGGAATATCGATATTGGGAACGGGAAGGGGATCTAAGTTAGGAACTTGGGAGGTGACTGAAGAACTACGGTTGGGAGCAGGAAGGGGCGATCGCTGGGGGGCAGGAGGTGCAGGAAGAGGTGTTCTGGATTGGGGAGGGGGAACAGGAATGGGAATCGGTGCAGGAGTAGGGGAGTTATTCGTTGGAGGAGGAGCAACGGGACGAGAAGGGGTAGGTAGCAGTAAGGGAGGGGGACTCGGACGCGAGTTTTCTGGAGCCGACTGAATCAAGGCAGCCGTTCCTTGGAAGTCCAGACGACCCGCAATACGACGGGTAATCAGTTGATTGCCATAGGCAGGAATCGTATTTTTCGCACCTTGAGCATTAATATCATATTCGCCATTATTACTGAATTGATTGTTTCCTGGTTCATTCGATGTACCGAGATTAGGTTGAGATTCAGAGATCGCCACTAACCCATTACGCCGATTATTCTCGATGCGATTTTCCCGTAAAATGGGGGTTGCTTTGGCTTGCACGACAACACCATCGCGATTATTGATAATTTGATTATTGATAATTAAGGGTGTAGCATTTTGATTGATGTTAATGCCAAATCCGGTATTGTCAAAGACATTATCCCGGACTTCTGGATTCGATGTGCCATAGATGGTCATGCCATTGGCTCCATTGCCGGTAAAATGGTTACTCCGAATCACAGAGCCACTTCTACCCGTGATGGAGATGCCATCATGCACATTCCCGGTAAATGTATTATCCGCAACCACTAAAGAACTCGATTCAATCCATAATCCATAACCGCGACCATTGGGGTTGGTTACTGTTACGCCAGCCAGAGCAGCGTCATTTGCTCCCAGGAGGGTAATATTTTGCCGGGCAAAGGTGGGACTGAGGAAGCGTCCCCCTCCTTGAATAATCACGTTTTTCCCTTTATTATCGGGGTTCCCGACCACAATTACATTGGGTTTTAATTGAATGGGAAAAACTTCGCCCGTTTGCTGAGAATAGGTTCCCGCAGAGAGTTGAATGATATGGTTGGGGGAGGCCATCCGCAAGGCATAGGTTAAGGTTCGATAGGGTGCTTGGGATGTGCCATTTCCCGATCGATCGTTTCCGCTTTGGGGATTTACCCATAGGGTTGGCCGTTCAGTGGAGACTCCTGGGGTGAGTTGAGCGATAGATTCAGAAGCCAACACCGGTTTGGGGGCAATTGCCGTACTCAAACTCAGAGTCAGTAGGGTGAATAGAACGGTACTGGAGTTAACGATTGTTCTGTTCAAGGGAACCTCTCTGGTGGTAAGGGTGTGAGGATAGTTAAGAGTTGCACATTATGGTATCACTTGTAGTCTATGGGAGTATAGACTCAAGCGATAGGCATTTCTGAATGCTTACGCGGCGATCGGGTTCCCATCCGTAATCTGCTGGCTCTTTAGCTTGAAGCCTTAGACCCTAAGCCATACAAGCTATTGCCAATTGCCTATTGCCTATTGCCTAGCGCGAAGCACTATAAGTTTCCGGTGGAACAATGGGCGATCGCAGTATTCAGGATTTATGTACAGTATCAATACAGTATCCAGTAGTCAGCCTGATGGGAGAGTGGAAATATCATGATCCGGTTTAAAACAATGGGACTTCAACCTCGGAAATGGGTAAGCGCGGCCATGATGTCGCTGGCAATGGTCGGTGTTTCAGCACTTCCGGGATGGTCTCAACCCAATCGCCTGCTGAAAATTGGGATTGAGCAACGATTTGGCGATCGACCTGGGGAAACCTTAACGTTGAGAGCGCTATCGGGCGATCGCCTAACGCTACGCTATGCAACGACAGAGGGAGAGGCTACCCTAGACACTGATGCCGTTAAACTCCAAATTGAGATGAAGCCTCTACCCCAACCGATGGTTGAGGAACGAGTAGTCTTAAGTACCCATCGCAGCTTTGAAAGTGCCGAACATGATGCCCACAAATGGCGAGAACGGGGTTTAGAGGTCGAAGTTGCTAATCCCGATCGCTGGCAAGTTTGGGCCAAGCGCGAGGTATATAATACGCCCCTACTGCGCCGCATGTTGCTCGATAGCTTAAAGTCTGAAGGCAATACCATCGCCCATATCGAGACCAAAGTATTACGCCACTATCCCCAAGCCTATTGGGTGGTGAATGGGTATCGATATAACCGTCGTGCTGTGGATATCAGCAGTGGTAATAACCGGATTCAAGTGGTACATCCTGAAGGAGTGACCCGATTATATGGCGGTTCCTTGCGAATGCAACCCAACGCCTATGGCAATTACACCTTGGTCAATTTTGTCCCCTTAGAGACCTATTTACGGGGCGTGGTTCCCCATGAAATCGGCCCCCAAGCTCCCCCCGCAGCCGTAGAAGCCCAAGCCATTCTAGCGCGAACCTATACCCTAAGAAACTTACGCCGCTTTGGTATTGATGATTATGAACTCTGTGCGACCACAGATTGTCAGGTTTATTGGGGGTTAGGAGATGCTTCAGCTAGAGCGGATCGGGCGATCGCCGCGACTCGCTCTTTAGTTGCCACCTACGAGAATGAATTGGTCGATGCCCTCTATTCTTCCACCACCGGTGGCATTACTGCACCCTTTGAAGATGTTTGGAATGGCCCGGCACGACCCTATCTGCAAGCGAGGGTTGATTCGACCGGGCTAGTATGGGATTTAGCCCAAAAAAGCTTGGGCAATGAAGCGAATTTACGGGAATTTCTCAATCTGAAACAGGGATTTAATGAAACTGGGTGGAACCGTTTCCGGTGGAGCTATAGCACTTCCTTAAAAGATATGACCGAGTTCTTGAACAAATATTTGGGCAACCGCAACCATCCCATGACGGGTATCCAAAAAATTGAGAGTGTAAAAATAACTGAGAGATCGCCATCGGGTCGGGTGTTAACGATGGAAGTGCAAACCGATAAGGGGCCCTTAGAAATTAGTAAAGACCAAATTCGCAACGCCTTTTATCCTCCCATTAGTACCCTCTTTTATCTTGACCCCATGTTAGATGAGAACCAAGCGCTCAAAGGCTATACCTTTGTCGGTGGGGGCTTTGGCCATGGGGTAGGATTAAGTCAAACAGGGGCTTATCGCTTGGCAGAGTTAGGTTGGAATGGGGAGAGAATCGTACAATTCTACTTCCCAGGAACTCAGATTCAACCCTTGAATGAGGCGATCGTCTTTTGGCGCGATCCAATGGTGACTGAAAATCAACGGGAAGAAGGTTAATTGATCCAGGCAATAGGTAATCTCAGTACAGGACAAAAAGCTTGAACAAAAGGCTTGAAAAGAAGAAGCAGATGGGGTTTCATCAGACTCAATCCAAGTATCTCTTTGATTTTCTCCACTGCTTACCGTTTTTGTCCTGTACTTAGAGGCAGTTACCTCCACAATTCCATTCTCTATTTTGCCGAGATTTTCACGGAAATCTGGGAAGATGTACGATCGGATGTTGAAGAAATTTATCCGAAGATCGATTTTCCTCAAATCTGCGTGTTTCCAGAAGATTTAGAGGTTTTGCTAACGGAAAAATTTTGGAATTCATAAAAATCATAGTAAAATAGAGAAGTTTCCTGAGAACTAATTTTAAACTATCTTGAACCAACCTTACCTATCCCTAAACTATGCCAACCGTTGAATATAATCTAGAATTTTGGTCAAATTATAGCTGGTCCGATCGAGGTGATGAATGGTCTCATGCTTGGGGCGGCACAGAATTTTTATGGTGGGGAACCCTGTATCCTCGGATTCAAGCCTTTATTCCCACGGGCACCATTTTAGAAATTGCCCCGGGTTATGGTCGATTTACCACCTATTTTAAGGATTATTGTCAAGAGTTAACCCTTGTTGATTTAGCTGAACCTTGTATTGAAATTTGTCAAAAACGGTTCGCTAACTATTCCCACATTAACTATTATGTGAATGATGGGAAGTCTTTAGATATGATTCCCGATCGCTCTATTGATTTCGTCTTCAGCTTTGATTCTCTGGTTCATGCTGAATCTGATGTAATGCAAGCTTACTTAATGCAGCTAGGGCGAAAACTTAAACCCAATGGATCTGGATTTTTTCATCATTCTAATATGGGTCATTTTAAGGACAGTTCCGGGAATATTACTTTTCCAAATCCCCATATGCGAGCTGAAAGTATGACCGCTAAACTGTTTGCAGAGTATTGCGATCGGGCAGGCTTGCACTGTTTAAGCCAGGAATGGATTAATTGGGGAGATAATGATGATATTCTCAAGGATTGCTTATCGACATTTAAGGTGAAAGATCCACAATGGAATCAAAATAATCGAGTGTTTAAAAATCCCCATTTTATGGAAGAGGCAAAACGACTACAAGATATTTCTGTATTGTATCGTCCTTCTCGGTTTTAATATCATAGGTGCGTTACGCTGTTGCTAACGCACCCTGCTCGTTTACGATTGCCTATTCCCTAGTTTTCCATATTCAATAATACTTTCAAGGCTCCTTTTTGTTGAGCCAATTTAAAGCCTTCTAGACCTTCCCTGAGGGGATATTCTGCTTGGATTAAACGGTTAATATCAATTTGATGCTGCTCTAGGAGAGCCAGGGCTTTGTCAAAGGGACCGCAGCGCGATCCAATTAAGGTAATTTCGTTGACGACGAGGGTGGAAGCATCTAGGGTTAGATTGCCAGTATAAGTGCTTTTTAGGACAAGGGTTCCCCGTGGACGCAGGGCGCGAGCGGCGATCGCAAATCCCTCTGGATTTCCCGTACATTCTATACTGCGATCAAATGTTCCATCTTGTACATCATCCGCAAACCCCACCTTAATTCCCAGGGCTTCTAAATTGGCTAACTTCTGCCGATGACGACCAATCGCCAACAGATCGCATCCAGTCAGAGCCAAGCTTTGAGCCACCAATTGCCCCAACTTGCCATCCCCAACCACTAAAACCCGGTCTTCAGCAGTAATCGATACCTGCTCTTGAATCTCCAAAGCTGCTGCTAACGGTTCTGTAAACGTGGCTGCATTGGTCTCAACCGTATCCGGAACTGAGTGTAAATTTTTAATCGGTAATGTTAAATAATCCGCAAATGCCCCATTCCGATTCACAATTCCCAACACCGTCCGATTTTCGCAATGGGTGGGTTCTCCGCGTTGACAAAAACGACAGGTTCCACAACTGGCATTAATTTCCCCCACCACCCGTTGATTGAGTAAATTTTCCGGCCCTTGCGCCACAACACCCACAAATTCATGACCGAGAATCCCCGTATAGGGATAGTATCCTCGCATCAATTCCAAATCCGTATTACAAATTCCCGCCCGCAACACTTTGACTAACGCTTCTCCCTCTGGAGGAGTGGGAGTAGATAAATCAGTTCGCAGTTGCAGGTTTTGATTTTCGAGCCAGATTCCTTTCATCATTAATATAAGTGCTTCGCGCTGGTCATGGCTAATGGGTAAAATAATTGTAAAATAGATTGAAGTAATTAACAATCCAATTTGTTTCGGAGTCACAGAGAGTGAAGACCATCAAAACTTCTCTCTATGAACAGGATTTTGTCCTCTGGACTGAGAAACAATCTCGCTTGATTGCCAATCGGGATTAAAAGAACCTATTACCCATTACCGCGCGTTTCATGTCTGCAACAGCGGAAAGCGCTTTATCACCATGTCTTTAACAGCGATTACTCAAAAAATAACCACTATCGGAGAAGCAGAGCAGCACTTTAATTTAGTGCAGACAGTCGCTCCTGACTTTTTTACCGAATGGCAAGTTGATTTACCGGAGTTAACGGAGACAGAAAAAACAGAATTAGATCGAATTAGAGCTAGATATCGCTATCATCGCGCTCAGGGATACAGCGCTTTGCGCTGTAACGGAGTACAGTCTCATTGAGATCGGTCATTGCGAAGGTCACGCAAGTGGAATGAAGCAATCGCAAAATCCCCCAATCTTGGCGATTGCTTCCCTGCGGTCGCAATGACAACTCACATCTACGATCAACAATGTACCTCATAGCAGCGCTTCGCGCTGTATCTGGCTGAAGGATTAGTGAATTTAGTCGTGTTATCTGCCTTATTGGAGTTGGCAGGATTTTACGATCCGCCGTTTCAAATGCAAGCCGAAGTTGCTGTTGAAGCGACAACTTCTGTCTCGGATAGTGAAGTCTCGGAGAAATTTTTACGAGGTAGAATTGATTTTTTGCTAATCTCCCAAGGAATTTGGATCGCAGTTTTGGAATCGAAAAGTAGCCAACTGAATCTAGATACGGCAATTCCCCAAACTCTTGCCTATATGATGGCGAATCCTCATCCAGAGAAACCGGCATTTGCAATGGTAACCAATGGTGGGGAATTCTTTTTTCTGAAGCTCAGTTCTCAAGGAAGGCCACAATATGATATTTCTCGCAGTTTTTCCCTGTTGCCTTTACAGAATGAATTGTGTGAGGTGCTGAGAGTTTTGAAAAACCTAGAATCGAATATTCAGCCATGATGGTTATCTAAAATACTGGCTTTGCTTAGTTTATCATTTGTCATCGAGAAGGGGAGTTCCATGGAAACTCTATCAAAAAATAAATATGCTGATCTAATTGATAAATTAATTGAACGATCGATTAAAAATGCTGAACCTATTTTATTACAAGGTGCAGCCGGTAATCCTATTGTGATTAGCGAAACAGATTGGAATGCAATTCAAGAAACTCTGTATTTACAATCTATTTCTGGCAGGTCTGAATCCCTTAAAAAGGGTGGAAAAACTCCCGTAGAAGATTGTATTGATGAATCAACCATTAGGGATGTTTTAAGCGATCGTACCCACTTAGTTTGTTCGGGTATTCTTTACTACCAAAGCAGTCACTATTCAAGGCCTCTTTTCTCTCGGCATTAATTATAAAATCATAGTAAAATAGGAAAGTTACCTTAGAACTAATTTTAAACTATCTTGAAGCAATTAACCATAGAAAATTTGCCACAGGCAGCTTCTACTAATTCTCCGAATACCGGAATTATTTTCGCGCGTCATGAAACCTTTCATCCTCGCTTTGGTTGGCTCAAGAAAGGGTTTGATAGTGCGGTAAAAGATGACAAAATTTTTCTTGCAGAGGATGCCCCTGTTCAGTTGGGAGTGGGGAAAAACATGGTAAAATCTATTCGCTATTGGTGCGGTGCGTTTAAGATTTTAGAAAACGATAGCCCCACAGCGTTTGCCAAACAGCTTTTGGGAGAAGACGGTTGGGATGCTTATCTGGAAGATCCGGCTTCCTTGTGGCTATTACATTGGTATTTCTTGAAATCTCCTTGTTCAGGGACAGCTTGGGAGGTGATTTTTAATGAATTTCGCTTAATTGAGTTTACCCAAGAAAACTTATTTAACCATTTGGTTGACTATCGCGATCGCCGTAGCTCTAAAATTGCGGACTCTTCCCTGCGTAAGGATGTGAGTTGTTTGTTGAGAATGTATGTCGAACAGCCGTCTAAATCTTGGCAGGGGGAAGATTCCCTTGATTGTCCGTTTACGGAATTAGGCTTGATTCATCGGGTGGGTGAGTCGAAATATTATACGTTTCGGATTGGCTATAAACCCAGTTTACCAGAGGCAATTATTGTTTATGCTTGTCTAGACTATGCGGCTCAAAAAGAGTCATCTGCTCGTACCATTGCTCTAGCCAATCTTCTCTATGATTTTGGCAGTCCTGGCTTAGTTTTTAAGCTGACTGAGAGTGTGATTTGCAGAGCGATTGAAATGGTGAGCCGTCAGTTTAAGATGATTCAGATTACGGATGTGGCGGGCAAGTTGCAATTGACCTTTGATGATGAACCAAAAACTTTAGCCTACAGCATACTCCAATCTTATTATGATGCTCGATAAGGAAAAAAACATGAATAAAAAAGTTTTAGCGAATTATTTTCAGTTATATCGCCGCTATTATCGCTCGGTGAATTTGGAGCGAGATATTGAACGATCGCAGGCCATCGAAGGTTATATTCTAACAGAGCGCTCTGCATCGACATTGGAGCGGATGGTTTCAGCCTTCACAGAAACTACTGCTCATAAATCCTGGACGTTAACCGGGGTGTATGGTTCGGGAAAATCGGCATTTGCTCATTATATTGCTGGATTATGTCATCCCCAAGATAGTGCCATGCGATCGCAAGCTGTTGCCATTGCGCGGGAAGCGTTTGGAGAGAATTCGCCAGTGATGGAGGCGATAAACGCACAATTACCCGATCGCGGTTTGCTCATTGCGGTTGCCACAGGACGCAGCGAACCCCTCAGTTGGACGATCGCCCGTGCTTTGGCTTCGGGAGCGGAACGGTTTTGGCAAGGGAAGGGGCGACAACCGGAGATTTTAAGGCAGTTGAGTACTTGGCAATCTGAAGCCGAGGAAGGTAAGTGTCAAGTTAGCGATCGCCAAATTCTGCAAGCGCTGCAAGAAGTCACCAATGAAGCCAATACGCATGTGCTGTTAATTCTGGATGAACTGGGTAAAAGCCTAGAGTTTGCCAGCACTAACAAAGGGGTTAGCGATTTATATTTACTACAACAAATTGCCGAACTTCAGTCCAAACCTGAGCAACAGGTCTATTTTTTAGGATTACTGCATCAATCCTTTGCGGGTTATGGCGATCGCCTCAGTACCAGCGAACAGAATGAATGGATTAAGATTCAAGGTCGCTTTGAAGACATTCCCTTTACGGATTCTCCCAGTCAAATGACTCGGTTGATCGCTCAGGCGATCTCTTTCCAGCGCTGAAACTGTATCAACTCTATGGTTATTCAGGAGATTGAGATAGCAAGCAAGGAGAAGTTGACATTTATCCGTAGTTTGCGGTATCACTATGTTAGTAGCAAATAGTATACAGCGCTTTGCGCTGTTATGAGGGACAGTGTTGAATCCTCAAAGCTATGTACCAAAAGCCTATTCCCTATTCCCTATTCCCTAGCGCAAAGCGCTATATGATACATGAATCTCTATCAAGAGTGAGCTAGATCATTCTAAGTATTGCCGCAATTATGAAAGCTGATTCAAATTCTCATACTGGAAGGATTGGAGTTGCCGGAACTCAACTGCTCTTTGAACGATTAGGATGGATCTTCCGTGAGCAAATAATAGAGGACTATGGGATTGACGCTCATGTTGAAGTAGTTGAGAATAATACAGCAACAGGTAAGCTAATTGCTCTCCAGATCAAATCTGGAAAGAGTTGGTTTAAGGAAAAAACGGCCCATGGATTTGTTTTTCGTGGCAAGAAAGAACACTTAGAATACTGGCAGAAGCATTCATTACCTGTTTTAGTTGTTTTATATGATGATGAAGGAGAAAATGCTTATTGGCAGGTCGTTAATAAGACTAATATAAAAAACACTGTAAAAGCATGGAAGCTCACTGTTCCCTTCGAGCAAAAAATAAATAGTCAATCCCTAGAAAAAATCAAAAGTTTTAGCAGTAAATTTGCCGCAACTAACGATTATACGATCCTTTTATTGCAAGATATAAGTCATGGTCGAGCCAAGAGATATAGGGCGAATATTCTTTTGAGTAAAGAATCCACAAAAGATGAAATCATAGAAATTGTGAAAACAATTAATTCTGAGTTAAGAGTTAGTCAATACCATTCAACTAAGGAACTGAAGCTTCACTGGCAAGGGAAAGAAGCTCAAGTAATTTTTCTTTACTTGTATCTTTCTCTAGATGATGTAAGCTCTGTAAACTGGATTTGTAGAACCCAATGGATCAGCAAGAAGCTTGCCCCTAAGTTCTCTCCTATTAAGCTAGACGGAGAAAACATTGATAGTGAAACTGTTATTAAGTGGAACAAAGATTATTCAGATTATGCGATTTTTTTTACCAACAATCAGCTTACAAAGGAAGTCTACTTAGATACAATCAATGATATCTTAATTCGCACAAAACCTATTGCGGATGAATCAATTCGATTAACCAATCTCTTTAAGGTACAACAAATAGATGAAAATGCTTATCTAAATCGCATGTCACACCTAGAGATTGACATGAAAAAATTGTATTTACAAGCAATTGATGTTGATTCAGCCCCAACAGAATGTAGTGATTTGAGCCAACGCTTTCAATGCTTAATGACGATGGCTCATAATATTTTACTACCTTTCTCAGAGAAAGGTTTAGAAATTTGGCCAAAAAGAAATAGGGAGTATTTAGTAAATGAAGCTATTAATGGTTATCAAAAAGAGCTTCTGCGTTTAGAATTTGAACTTGAAAAAATCAACTAATGAGAGCTTAGAATCATAGATTACCATATAATTAGTTACTTCGCTTAGTTTATCGTTGGTCATTAAGAAGGAGAATTCAATGGAAACCATTTCGGAAAATCAATACGCCGATCTAATTGATGAATTAGTTGGGCGAGCGAACGAACATAATCAACCCATTTTATTACAAGGTGCTGCCGGTAATGCTATCGTCATTAGTGAAAAAGAATGGAATGCGCTTCAAGAAACTCTTTATCTACAATCTATACCTGGGATGTCTGAATCCATTAAAGAGGGGGGACAAACTCTCATAGAAGATTGCGTTGATGAATCAACCATTAGGGATATCTTAAATGGATGAAATAGAGGAATGGGAGATCGTGTTTACTAAGCAAGCAGAAAAAGATGCTAGAAAAATCGCATCTGCTGGGCTAGGGAGACAAGTAACAAGAATTCTAGATGTAGTTAAAGATAATCCTTATGCTACCTATCCTCCCTATGAAAAATTAAGCGGGGATTTGCAGGGCTACTATTCTAGAAGAATTAATATCCAGCACCGTTTTGTTTATCAAATTTTACCAGAAGAAAAAATAATAAAAGTGATCCGAATGTGGACACACTATGAATCGTAAACTGAAAAATTGGTCGAGTTATCCTGATAGGGGATTAGTTGATTTTATGTATCGCTTACCGGATTCTAGCCAACTCAATATTGCTGCATTATCAGGATTATTCAACTCAACCACCAATTCCTATAAGTATTTATGTTTTTTATCAATCCTCGATATCCTGAAAAGACGCAATTTTGATCCGACAGAATTGGTTAGTTTTCGAGAGCTTGTAATTGAGATGCTGGCAAATGCGTGGTATGCTCATCAATACTTTAAGCTCTCCTTTGGTACAAAAGATCAGATCCCAAATAAATTAGATAGCCTTCAATTAGAGATTACCGATCCAATTTTAAGATTTACTGATACGGATAAACAGTTACTGCGCCAAACTATTGCAGCTCAAAATATAGATAAAACCGTTGTTTCCATTAGCAATTATGCTCCCTATCGGTTAATCCGTCCCTTTTTCGCACAACGGATAAGAGGACTGAAAGATTCTCAGGCGAATGCCCGAATCATTCATTTAGCCAAAGCAGAGTTTAATCGAAAAAATCCTTTATATTGCTTTAATGCTGAAAAATTCAAAGATTGTAATGCCATTGTTTTACATCCGGATTGGGTGAAATATTTTCAGGAAAATTACGCGATCGTTCGGGGCTGGATCTCGTGGGAATGGTTGCAGTATATGCAGGCACGTAACCCGAATATTCCCAATGTGGTGAATAAGCTGTTTATGCCTCAACAACGGGATTCACTCACGCAACAGAAAAATTACTGGAAAACGGTTTTAAATCATCAAGAGGTTAACTGTATTTACTCTCAGACTCGATTAGATCCCAATCAGATTTCTCTGGATCATTATTTGCCTTGGTCATTTGTCGCTCACGATCGCCTTTGGAACCTGATTCCTACCCTACCCTCGGTTAATTCGGCTAAGTCTAACAACTTGCCTGCTCCAGAGTATTTTGATAAATTTGTGCAATTACAACATTTAGGGTTAACGGTTTCTCACCAGAATTATCGTAGGAAAGAATGGCTAAAATATACCGAGTCTTTTATTGCTGAACTCAAAGTGAGCCAGGGAGAGGATTTATTGAACTTGGAAATTTTAAGTCATGCTTATGAACGCACGGTAAACCCTTTGATCGGTTTAGCCAGTCTACAAGGATTTAGTCAGGGATGGGTGTATAAAAGCTAATGCGGCAAAAAGACCAAGCAATTTACCTTGATTATCAGGCGACGACACCGGTCGATCGCCGCATCGCCGATCGCATCCTCGAAACCATGACCACCACCTTCGGGAACGCCAGCAGTATCGATCATCACTATGGTGACGAAGCTGCAAAAGCCGTGAAAAGAGCGCGTAAACAAATCGCTCAACTCGTCCATGCTGCCCCCAAAGACATCATCTTTACCTCTGGAGCTACCGAAAGCATCAATCTTGCCATTCAAGGGCACTTTCCCAAGTCTACGGGTTTGTCTCCAGCTCGTCTCATTGTTTCTCCCATTGAACACAAAGCCGTTTTAGACACTTGTCAAGCCATAGAAGATGATGGACTCGCTGAAATTGAGTGGCTCAAAGTCGATCGCCAAGCGCGAATTGACTTAGAACAGCTCGAACACCTCTGTTCCCAGGGGGCTGCTCTCCTGTGCCTGATGGCAGCCAATAACGAAGTCGGCAACATTTACCCCCTACAAACCATTGGTAACATTGTCAAAAAACATGCTGTCCCCTGGTTTTGTGATGGCTCTCAAGCTGTTGGTAAAATTCCTATCCACTTCTCCGACTGGGGAATCACCTATCTCGCCATTTCCGGCCATAAACTCTACGCTCCCAAAGGCATTGGGGCATTAGTCATCCGTCAACCCTATTCTCCCTACCCCCTGCTTTATGGTGGAGGGCAAGAGCGAGACATCCGTCCCGGAACCCTGAACACCCCCGGTATTGTCGGTTTAGGAGAAGCCTGTGCCTTACGCTACCAGGAAATGGAAGAAGATGAAACCAGAATCGCCCAAAACCGCGATCGCCTCCAATCTCTGCTCGCCGAAAATATCCCCAACCTGATCGTCAACGGCGACATCCACCACCGTTTAGCCGGAAACTTGCACATTTCCATTCCCCATATTCCTAACAGCGCCATTATTTCTAGAATCCGTCATCAACTCGCCATCTCCACCGGAGCAGCCTGTTCTTCCGGAACCCCAGCCCCCTCCCACGTTCTCCGAGCCATGCAATTGCCAGAAACTGAGATTGACGGAGCGCTACGAATCAGCCTCGGTAAATTTACTACAGAAACTGAGAGCGATCGCGCCGCTTCAATCTTAATAGAGGCGATTACGAAACTCAATCAACTCCTGAATTAAAAGCATCGCCACTTACGTTTTTAACAACTCAATTAACTCCGCCTTCTTCAATTTAGAATAACCTGATAATCCCCGTTCTTTAGCGATTTTTTTCAATTCAGTAACCGTCAAACTCTTCAGATCGGTTGTCTGAATCTCGGTTTGTGTTTCCTCTACAGTAGGAGTGGGTTGAGCACAGAGATAGAAGACTTCCTTAAATACATTCAACTTTGCCCCTTTGGTGATGCCACACTTGAGCTTCGTCACCTCCATTAAACTCGACTGCCAATGGTGGCGAGGTGCTTCAAAAATACGGTTAGTGGCAACCGCAAATTTTACCCCTTTTAAGGGATTAACTTCACGATGAATTAAGTAATCTAATCCTCGTTGAATGTCGTCAACCGTTGCCGTGGCTAAGTCTATTTTCGGTAAGCGCTCTTGAGACAGTAGCTCAGAGGCAGTTTGAGTCGCTTCTGAATCATCGGCAATGATACACCAGACTTTCTCTAAACCCGCTTCTTCAGCGACGGCATAGGCGAACATATTACTGATAACTTGGTAGCTATCTTGACCGATTTGTTTGACGACAATAGGGAGCCAATTGCGATCGCCTGCCTGACTGACTGCCTTCGCAGTCTCTTTAATCAGAAACTCATGCATCCTTACCGGTTCTCCCGGTTCAATTTCCTCTAAATAAAGGTACATTAGAGCGCCAATTTCCTGTTGCATTAGATAAAATACTCCCTCACTAACTTTTTGTAACTCTCCAAAACAGTTTTATGCAGATAAACCCCTGGTTTTCTAGCAAAAGCACCGTTCGCAATATAAGCATAGTTATTCACGGTAAAAACATCCCTATTTTGCGTCGATCGCTTATATTTAGGAAAGAAATAAGGAAAGAGATTTAATCCCAATTGCTTGTGATATCTATCAATAATTTCTTCAATCGCTTTCTGTGCTTGAACTTTCTGAGGCTCTGGAATTTTTGCACTGCCTTGATTGTAAAAAATGGGTAAAGCAATTGGATCGGCACAATCAGGAAAAAATATTTCCCGTTTTTGTCTGCCAACTTCTGGAAACAACTCCGATATTGCCATTGCTGCATTTTCTAAAGAGGCCAGATTATTATACTGAGTCGGCATCAACACAACATCTGTGGTAATGATAGCTTCTTGACTAAAAATTTTCCAATTCGTTGGTGCATCAATAATAATGTAATCGTATTCATTTTTCAATGAATGTAACAACTGACTTAATCTACCTCTCGTTACCTTCGCCGTCAATTCTTGCTCTTTTAGATGCAGAAATTTTTGATCGGCAGGAATGACATCAAACCCATATTCTTTTCCCTGACGATATTTCACTCTATAGGTCGAGATAGCATTGACAATGTGATGGTTTCTGTAGTCCTCTAAGCAATCATATAAAGATTCTGATGCCGCTTTAATCGCTAAGTTTTTGCTCAGATCTCTCTGATTAGGATCGAAGTCAACCACTAAAACTTTTTTATGATAGACTCCATTTAGAGTAGCGGCCAGATTAATGGTAGTTGTGGTTTTTCCCACTCCACCTTTATTATTATAGAGAGCAATAAATAATGCTCTTATCGGGACTTCTATATGTTGTTTGATATTAGCAATTTTTTGATCGATATTCTCTGCATTTAGTTGAATCAGTTTTGTCACCGGAAATACAACCTTGCCATGCTTGCGAAATAATTGAATATAATCTCCATTCGTAATTATACCCCAGCGCACAGACTGACAATAAGTTGCTTCAGAAGCTAGATAATACTTGAGTTGATCGACAGTCTTTTTATAGGGCGTTTGATGCATAAAATTAATATGCCGTCCTTTACTTTCAATGATTAAAAAGGGGTCTTGGCGAGTTTGAGCAAATTTATCAGTGTCCGTGTTTTGACGAGCTGCAAAATCAACCTTATGCTTACCTCTACCAATATAATATTCACAACAATATTCATGTTGAGTAAATCCTAGGGAGTCTAAGAAAACGGGTATAAAATTTTGGTTAACACTAGATTCTGAAGCCTGTTCGGGAAGAGATAACCAAGCTCTCTGGAGTGCAGATTGGGTCATGAGATTAGGACGGAGAGTATAATTGTAGGAATAATTTGTATCTTACCGCACTTAGACCCTGATTTTGGTTATGAAGCTCTTAAGACTCAACCGTGTATCCACAATATTGTTGATGGTTGTAGGCGTAATCCTATTTACCAGTTGTAGCCTATTGAATGGCAATAGTCAGGCCCAAACTCAAACTTGGCCGAAATTTGCCCAACCGATTCAGTGTTCTTTAGGAGAGGACTGTTATATTCTGCGCTATGTAGACCGCGATCCAGGGCCAGGTTATGTGGATGTGGGATGTGGGCGGATGACGGATGATGGTCATTCGGGAACGGATTTTGGGATTCCGGATGAATGGGCAATGCAGCAAGGTGTACCGGTTCTGGCGGCTGCTCCGGGGCGAGTGTTACGGGTACGGGATGGGATCGAAGATAGGCGGATTACTTCTCCGGCAGATTTAGAGGCGATTGAAGGGATTAATTGTGGCAATGGTATGGTCATCGATCATGGCCAGGGTTGGGAAACCCAATATTGTCATTTACGCCAGGGGAGTGTGGTAGTGCAACCGGGAACGGAGGTACAAACAGGCACGGTGTTGGGAATGGTTGGGTCTTCGGGAGAGTCTTCGTTTCCCCATGTGCATTTGACAGTGCGGTATCAGGGGAATGTGGTCGATCCGTTTGTGGGGCCGGAAGCGGAGCCGGGATGTAATGTTTCGGGGACTTCCCTCTGGAGTACGGATATTGAGTATCAACCGACGGGGTTAATTCGAGCGGGGTTTGCCACTGAAGTGCCGGATCTCGATCGGGTATGGTCGGGTGAGTTTCGCGACGAGCAGTTATCGGTACAAGGGGAGGCTTTAGTGTTCTGGGTGCATGGGTTTGGAGTGTTGCAAGGAGATGAGGAACAGTTGCGGGTCATCGATCCCCAGGGTCAGGTGGTTAGTGATGGAACAAGAGTGCGCGATCGCCCCAATCGCATCATTTTAGCCTATGCTGGTAAGAAAAATACCCGCGATCGCCCCCTGATTCCAGGAACTTGGCGCGGGGAATATCAACTTAAACGCGGCGATAAGACCTTGATTAATGTAACTAAAATGGTTGAAGTCCAGTAACATAGCGCTTTGCATTGGTAATAGGTAATGGGTAAACCCGTTTTTCCCCGGCTCCTGTAAGAGAGAAGGAAACATCTACACCAAACGCCGTACTGTTTCTAATAACAACTCCTGACTAAACCCTCCCTTCGTTAGATAAGCACTTGCCCCAGCTTCTGCGCCCCGATGTTTATCTTCATCGGAAGCCAAAGACGTGACTAAAATAATCGGTAAATCGGCATATTCCTTATGCTCCCGAATTTTAGCTGCTAATGATAATCCATCTAAATTGGGCATTTGCACATCAGAAATCACACCATCAAAATGACGACCTCTGAGCTTATTATAAGCATCCAAGCCATCCACCGCTGTGACCACCTCATAACCGGCACTTTCCAAAATTCGTTTTTCTTGGGTGCGGGTGGCGATCGAATCTTCTGCTAATAATAAAACGGCTGATTTTCGATGCTCTTCTTTTTGTTTTACTACCTGTGACGACTGAATTTTACGTTGGAGATTTCTCTTCTGGACTGACTTGATTAAATCTTGGGGATTTAAAACCATACAGACTTCCCCCGTGCCTAAGATAGTCGCCCCGGAGATATTACGTACCCGTTGCAGTAATCGACTTTGGGGTTTAAGAATAATATCCTGTTGATCGAGCAACTCATCCACAATTACTCCTAATAATTCTGGCCCGACTTGCAGAATAAGACAAGGCAAAAGTTCCCTCGTTTTAGGGATGTATGACTCAGACTCAGATTCAGAAGAAGAGGATAATTCTAAAATTTCTTCGAGTCTAGCAATAGAAATCGGCCGATCTCCCATTGCATAAGTATCTCGACCTTCGATCGCAAAGATTTGATGCTCTGGAATCAACAAAGTGGTCTTCACAAATTCCACCGGAATGGCATAGGTTGAATCCTGAACTGAGACCAATAACACGGAAGCCGTGGCTAAACTGGTACTCAGTTGAATGGTAAACTTACACCCTTTACCGGGAGTCGATTCAACATGAATATTTCCCTTCAAATGTTCAACATTGGTACGCACCACATCTAAGCCAACACCGCGTCCAGAAACTTCGGTTACGAACTGTCGAGTGGAAAAACCAGGGGCAAAAATGAGAGATTGAATTTGTTGATCGGTCATGGCTTCAAGTTCTTCAGGTCGCCGCAATCCTTTTTCTTTAGTTGTGTGTTTAATGTGGTCAAGGTTTAAGCCTTGACCGTCATCCTCAAGTTCAATAATAATACTATTGCCAATTTGAGATCCTCTAAGATGAATCGTTGCTTGGGCTGGTTTGCCTTGAGCAATACGTTCATCAGGAGTTTCAATGCCATGATCGATACTATTACGGATCATGTGCATTAAAGGGTCTTTCATTTCTTCTAAAATGCGTTTATCGGCTTTCGTTTCTGCACCTTCAAGAATTAAGTTAACTTGTTTTCCTTGTTGTTTGGCTAAATCGCGAACTAAACGTGGAAACCGGTTAAAAATGGTGGATAATGGCAACAGGCGTAGGGTGCGAATGCCAGAATCGAGTTGATTGGCGATCGCCTCTAAGCGAGCTACATCTTCGGAGGCTCGCGATCGCAACTGATTTAACAGTTTCCCCATCTCTTCTAAATACTCTTCATGGCGTTGTTTGAGCGATTGCAACTTGTCTAGACTCTGCTCAAACCCTAGATTGCCATAGGTTTGCCGGTTCCACTCTTCCCACAAAGAAACCATATCGTTCATCGTATTGATATGGTGAGCCATGCGGATTTTACTGACCGTTAACTCTCCCGTTTGCGTCATCAAATCATCTAAATTTTGAGTCGCAACCCGCACACTCTCAATCCGATAATTGGATCTGACTATCGGTGCTTCCTGCTTTGAGGCTGTCTGTTGAGGAACAGGTGGGGGAGATGGGGACGCGGGGACAGGAGGACGAGGGGAAACGGAGATCGGTTTTACAGGCTCTTGTGGCTCCTGTACTACGGGTTCTGGTTCGGGAAGGGAGACCTCCGGTGCAGATGGCACTTCTGGTGGTGCTGGTGGCTCCTCTGGCTGGGGTTTCGACTCCGGTTCGGGAAGGGAGACCTCCATTGCAGATGCTGCTTCTTCTAGCTCTATTGGCTCCTCTCGTTCGGTTTTGGGTTCCGGTGCTGCTTCTGCTACCTCTGTTGTTTGCTCTGGCTGGGGTTCAGCTTGAAAAGTGGGGCTTTCGGGGATATTTGCTCCCATGAGTACCGCCAACACTTTATAGCCTTGAATACCTGAAGGCTCACCAGTGACTGCTTCCTGGACAATTTTGCCCATGGCATCTAAACCATAGTAGAGGCGATCGCCCATTCCTCCCTGAAGTGCGGTACTATCCTCTTTAAGTTTACCCACCACTTGCTCGATTTGATGGGCGAGAGATTCCACATCCTTCACCCCCAACATGCGCGAGTCTCCTTTGAGGGTATGAGCTTCTCGCAGCACTTCTTGAAGTTTTTCCCCATCCTCTGGGTGTTGCTCTAAGTGCAAAATACCTGCCTCTAGATTTTGCAGGTGTTCCTCGCTAGAGACCTTATAAAGTTGCCGCAGTTCTTCATCTTCGATGATCATAATTCACCTGGGATCGACAGAAAAGACTTGAGTGTAAAAGGGTGGGTCGTTGCTCAAAAGTTGCTCAAAGATTATTCATCAAATAGCAGACATCCGATCTGATAAGGTTCTATTGTTTAGACCTTATCGTGGGGTTAACCTCATGCACCACTCTAACCACGTCATCGAATGTAAAGATCGACCAGATGTCATTGAGGAATTTCAATATCTTCAAACTCAATGGCGAAATTCACTCTCCCATCAAAGTTGTGAGTTACCTCAAAGGGTCGATCAAAATGCGATCGCGCCAGCGAAACGGAGTTTTATCCCCCCGACTTGGCAGACTTCGCACCTAACCGAACCTGATGATTATGATATCTTGGTTATTCCGTCTCTGACCTTAGATCAACAAGAACTTCAGAAAGTTGAAGGGGTAATGCACTACGAAGAACGGATGCTCTTTTCTCTGATTCGATTAAAAAATCCTCGCACTCGCCTCATTTATGTCACCTCTGAACCCCTACCAGAGATTATCATTGATTATTATCTCCATCTTTTACCCGGTATTCCCTTTTCCCATGCTAGAGATCGCCTGTTACTCTTCTCCGCTTACGATCGCTCCTGTAAATCTCTAACGGAAAAAATTTTAGACCGTCCCCGTCTAATCGAACGAATTCGGCGATCGCTCCGTTCCCCTCGATCCTATATGGTGTGTTTTAATTCCACCTCCTGGGAACGGGAATTATCCGTCAGATTGCAACTTCCCCTGTTTGCTTGCGATCCCAATTTACTCTATTGGGGCACAAAATCGGGCAGTCGAGAAATTTTTGCCCAATGTAACATTCCCCATCCCGATGGCTGTTATTCTGTGTGGAACTGCCCAGACTTAGCCGAAGCATCCGCCGAGTTATGGGAGCGACAACCCCATCTAAAGCGCATGGTTATTAAGCTCAATGAAGGCTTTTCTGGTGAAGGCAATGCCTTACTCCATTTAACTCCCATTGCTGATTATCAACCGGGAAAGGCTTCCCATGGCGATCGCGTCCGCGCCATTAAAAACCAGTTTCAGGATCTCAGATTTCAAGGCCCTGGAGAAACCTGGCCCAGCTTTAGCTCCCGTATTCCCGAATTAGGCGCTATTGTCGAAGCCTTTATTGAAGGAGACAAAAAGCGATCGCCCAGTGTCCAAGCCCAAATCACCCCCTTAGGAACCGTAGAAATCCTCTCCACCCATGACCAAATTTTAGGCGGTCCTGATGGACAAATTTATCTAGGGTGTCAATTTCCCGCCGACGAAGCCTATCGCCTTAAAATCCAGAAATTTGGCCGCTTAATTGGCCAAAACTTAGCCGAAAAAGGAGCTTTAGAGCGTTTTGCCATTGATTTTATCGTCGTTCCTTCTGGAGATAAGGCTTCTTCCGATTGGGATGTATTTGCCATTGAAATCAATCTGCGCTGTGGAGGCACAACCCATCCATTTATGACTTTACAATATTTGACCGGAGGCTTTTATAATTCTGAGGATGGCTTATTTTATAGCCAAAAAGGGCGGCCGAAATACTATCTAGCGACCGACAATTTGAAAAACAAACGTTATCAAGGATTATTGCCCCATGATTTAATCGATATTATCGCCCATCATAATCTTCATTTTGACACGGGAACTGAAACCGGAACCGTATTTCATTTAATGGGAACCTTGTCTGAATTTGGCAAACTGGGATTAACCAATATCGGCGATTCTTTAGCCCAATGTGAACTCTGTTATCAAAACGTAATTTCGGTTTTAGATCAAGAGACCCAACTCTATACTGGAACCGCTAAAACTCCAATTTCACCGCAGTCCAACGTTGTCAGCAATCCTCTCACTCATCCTTAAAGCACTTTCGGCTTCGCCAACATCAAACGTGTTAGGTAATCGGTGCTGGGAAACCGATTATTCCTACATTTGGTTGAACCAGGCGATTAAATCGTCAACACAATTAAAGTCGAGTAAGGCTTCTCCCAACGCTTCTACTCGATCAATTTCTAAGGCTTTAATTTCCGTTTCCAGTTCAGAATCAATCTCGCCTAATTTACGCTTAATCAGACGGATAATTAATTCTTTCTCTCGCATCAATCCTTGATCGATGCCTCGTTCGATACCTTTTTCCATCCAACTGGTGATAATTTCCATACCTGCCTCCTGTTCGGGTTGAGTAAATGTGCTAATTTCCTGTTCAAATTTTATCTCTTCTGAAGTATTCAGCTTGAGATAAGTATCCACAAATCCTGAGATTAACTGCATCCGGGCTGGATCTAGCTTCAAAGTCGTTAATAATCGTAAACATTGGGCCTTGACTTTGGGTCTATCTTGGGGGTCAATTCTCATTTTAGCCATCAAAGCAGAAGCGATGGGATTTGGCTGATTGAGGAAGTCTCGCCAATTGAGACGATTGAGTTGCACAACCTGATACTTAAATTCTAAAACCTTCAAATCAGGAAAGGTGACTTGATATTTATTTTTGGCTTCCTTGAGAGGGATATTGTAGGAGAAGATGACAATGGGATAAACGGGTAGGGCAAATTTTTCATGTAAGCGAGAAAAATAGACAAACATTCGTCGCTCAAAGTCTTTTTGTGAACTGGCTTGTGCTTCTACATGAATGAGAAAATAAGAGGGCTTTCCGCGAAATTTGACTTGTGCAATTAAATCGCTTTCGTGTTTCTCTCCTTCGGTGACATCAGTAAATACTTCCTTATCCAGTAAAATAATGGATTGAGTGTCTATATAATCGATGACTTGAGGGAAGAACAATTCAAGGAATTCAACAAAAAACGTTGAGAGCAATTCTTTAAATAAACGATCGTGGTCAATCATTTTAGACATAAGTTCAAGGCAAGACAATCTGTCAATTTTTCATAACTGCGGTTTAATCTGATCCTGGGGAATCTCTGGTGCAGTTACACTCTCTTTGAATTGATAGCCTTGTTGTTGCAGGTCTTGGACAAAATCGGTCGTGTCTAAAGGGACAGACTCCGGCTGAGGTTTTGGAGTCTGGGGTTGATGGCGTTGATGTTTGAGTTTAGCTTTGCGTCCCATAGAATTATAGTGCTACGCGCTGGTAATGGGTAATCGGTAATAGCAGATTGACTGCTATTTTACCAAAGGATTTGATGACGGGAGAAATCCCCAAGAGTCCGTAGAGATGAAGCAAGCTGGGTTTTAGGGTGTAGGGTTTCTGGAGGAGCGTTAACACCGCCCCAATTTTGAGCTAATTGGCGCAATAATTCATCCTGTTGCACGCGAAAGCCTTCAATATCCCAGCCTTGATTCATAATACTAAACCAAACTAAACCCCGATCGCGGGTAAAAATGACTCCAGCTAAAGCACTGACGGTTGATAATGTACCGGTTTTAACGATACTATACTGAGGAGGCTGGCGATCGCTAATGGTTCCTCCATCATAACCGACCACCGGAAAAACATTGGCAATACTGAGGTGATACAACTGTAAATAACGCTGTATTGCCATCAGTAATAAGACGGAAGCACGGGGAGACATGCGGTTATCAACTCCCAATCCCGATCCATTGATCAGGTAAATTTCATCCGAGGGAATACCGGCAAAACCAGCCGCCATCTCTTCAATTCGATCGTCTCCTCCTAGGGATTCGGCTAGAGTTTCGGCCAAGAAATTGTGACTATGAACATTCAGTCGTTTGAGGATGTCCAGGAGGGCGAGGGACTGATGACGCAACACTGGAGTTAAGTTAGCTGGGGGTAGCTCCTGGGAGCGAATGGAACCGGCGATCGCCACTTGGGGACGCGGTAAATCATGGGGTAAACTGCGATACTGATTTTCTACATAGCTACTCCAGAGATGAGCATTCATGCTGCGATAGAAGAGTGCCCCCACCGTTGCTGGATCGGTTTCATAATTCATCCACAGGGGGCCAGTAATGATTAAATCGCCTGTTACTTCGGTAATTCCTAATTCATGAAGTTGTTGACCGATCGCGATCGCCTCTTGCCAGACTAAGAGCGGATCGCCACCTCCAATAATCACTAAATCTCCTTCAACCACACCATCGTTGATTTCACCCGCGATCGCCACTTGAGTCGTAAACTGATGATAGGGGCCCCACTCCTTCAGAGCGGCTAACGTGGTTGCCACCTTGGTTAAAGAAGCGCCAGAAAAAAGAGTGGTCCCCTGATGCTCAAATAAAACTTGTTCTCCTGATTGTAGCCATAGGCCCTGATAGCTTTGACCGAGACTTTTTTGACTCCAACTGTTCAGATAAGGGTCGATCAACTCTGTTAGATTAACCCCTCGATCGGAATGCAGAACCCAGCGAGACGTATTTTGTTGCCAAGTAACTGGGATCTGCAAAACATCTTCTAATCCTGCTCGATCTAACCACAAGGCTAGGGGAATTGCACTTAACCACTCCAACACGCTCGATCTCCCGTTCAGAAAAACACTCCTGAGTAGGGGCGAAAAATATGCAAGCCCCTACAGCCTTTCCCTATTCCCCAGCGCATTCATGTCCGCGATAGCGGAATGCGCTGTATTATAACTCTTGGCTAAACGTAACTTAAGATAACATTGCCATGCCCACAACCGCAGATTTTTTACAGGCTTCAGAATGGTTTGCGATCGCCCAACGTTTCATCTTCACGATCCATGAAAAGCGCAAACCCGCCCCCATTTGTTAGGTTAACCGAAGAGCGATTGATATTTTGAAGCGGTTGTAACGCCCAGTTGGCTTAGTTTAAATCGTTTTCTGGGGGGCGATCGCACATTTCTAACACTTCCTCTGCATTCTCTGAAGATAACGGAGCTGCTAGTCTAATATTAATGTCAATCAGGAGTTAATTTTGCTCTATTTTTATATTGGCTTTCTTCACCACCAAATCCAAAGATAAGCAATCATTGATTTGATACAGAGGCGCTAAACATTGAGTTTTATATCCCGCTTCATGCAGCCATTCACAAATATTGCGCCAATTATCTACCTTGCCATTTTCTCTACCGACCAAACTTTTCACATAGCGATACAAAGTGTTACATAAATCCGCTTCCACACCTTTAGGAATTTTACCCAACTTATTAGCAATTTCCGCCGGACTGTGACCGCAAAGCAACCCCCGCAAGTGCAGCTTTTCAGTGGGAGTTAGCCGTTTGCCCTTGGCTGAGGCTAGGTCTGCATAGAGAGTTTCCAAGTCCCATTCCTGTGAGGCTTGGGCAAAGAGATCGTCGGTAGAAGCCATAATCCAAGTTCCCGTTGAAAATTTTTCCTAGTCATATTCTAGCGTAGTTCCTAGTTTTAACTAAATGACAGATCTGGAATATTTTGTTTACACTAGATTTTGAGCGGGCAAAATCCTCCGGGGAAAGGATGCCGAGACTAAGAGTTGCTAAAATTGAATAATTGTCAAAAATATGTTGCGATGCATATTGCTATTTAGTTTAGTTCGGCAATTTTGTCAAAAAATCAATACAACTATTGAATTCAAATAAAAGTGTCATGGATACTCACAACCAAAACTCGCCTAATACAACTAACAAGATTGCTAAATTAGGAGCTAAAATTAGCACAACACTTAAGCTGGTAACTAACGATCCAATTACAAGTATTCTCTGTGTATTTCAAGGAATTAGTTGGTCAACAACCGTCCAAGGCGCACATATTATATTTCCCGAAACCGCCCCAATTACTCTGGTGGGAACTTCCCTTTCATTTAAATTAATTCCTTTGGTGCTAGGTAGTGCAGTCCAGTTAGCTTTGATTCTGCTTTTAATTGCGAGAGCTAAAAGTCAATCCACTATTCATACCGATAAACTATTCAATATAGATCGGAATGATGACTCAGATACCAATAAAAAACCGTTATTTTATAAGCTACTGTTAACCAAAATGGAATGTTCTCCATTTAACTGGCTTGAAGATTACCAGCAAAAAGAAGCAGCGAATTTGATGGGTTTAGGAAATCTACTTGGCTCTAACAAGATGCAAAATCAATCTAATTCACCATCGGTAAACCCTTCACAACCCAATCCACCCAAATCTAAAAAACTGAGATTCAAAAAAGAGTGCAAAGATGCTTTTCTAAACTGGTTAACTAGCGAAATAGAGAATCAAATAAATCAAGAGCAAGTTGAATCTAAAACAGTTACAGAAATTAGTCTTTACGCCAATCCTACCCTGAGATTATTATCTAGCCCGGAAGAAACATAGATTTACTAATGAGTAGTAAATCTACAAATAACAGTTAAGTGAAGTTATCAATCACCTCGTCCACAATTTCATCAATCATGGGTAGTTTATTCTGGATAATCGTTTCATCTCTGGTATGCTTACAGCACTTTTCGATGTTATGAGGTACAGTAATCGAAATTTTCCTTGAGAGTGCCTTCCCATGAAAAGCCGGAAGAATGGGCATTATAGCGTGAAAAATGGTTTTCCTATTACCTATTACCTATTACCTATTACCGCGCGAAGCGCTGTATGTTCGTCAAATCCTAATGCCGGTTTATGTTGTGCATTGTCATATCTAAAAATTAAGCTGGTATCTTCAGACTGATACTGATAAGCATAGCTGACTCGGTTCAAGTCATGTTTGCTGGCAGAGGTGGTGACATACTCCCGGATATAGAGTTGTGATTTATCGATAAGGGTGATTTTGATGTTTAAAAGGGCTTGTCCACCAGCTCTGACTTCAGAATTAAATGCGATTGCCTCCACCAACCCATAATCTTCTAATCTTTGCAGCGCTCCCCTAACCGAATCAATATATTCATTAACTGACATATTCTAAACTCTTGAGACTCTTAATTTTTTCCTCTAGTTCTAAAAAAAACTGATATTCTCCCATCCACTCGACATATTCTAAGTCTCGACCTTCCATATCTTCTGCTGCCAGTCTATCCTGGAACTGGCTCGATCGCTGTTGATATTTCTCTTCAAAATAATCCAGCCGCTTTCTGGCAAGTCTTTGGCTGTTTTCTAACCGACAGAGTTCGGCGGCTATCGCCTTTTTAACCAGTTCCCTCACTCCCTCTGGGTTATCGGTTTTGAAAATAAGTTCTGCCATTTTGTCACCGCTTCATACTTTCCCCTTTCAGTATAAAGCCATCTCGGAATGGCGATCGCTCCCTATCCCTTTCCGCACCTCCAACCAGAGGCAATATTGCATTTGCACCCAGGGGCGATCGCCCCCAAATATCTGCTAAAATCAAAACAAATCCCCGACAATAACCGAGAATATGGAAACAAAAATAACTCAAACTATCGTAGAAATTAATCCCAGCGTTTTAGCGGGTTTAGATGTCCTATCCCCAGAAGAGAGAGAACGGGTTTTAAAGGCGATAGCCTCCCTGGAAAACTTCTCCCCAGAACCCCCGATGACATCGAATATTCAGAAATTCAGACCCGAACAACCTTTTTATTTGCTGAAAAGCGATATCTCGAACCCAGAGAAAAAAGGAGATTGGATTGGCGAAGCAAAAAATTAATTGTTAATTCTCAGCATATCCACTGTATTACATTTGATGAATTAGCGGCGATTTTATCTACCCAGTTGGATAAGTATCAGCTAATTTTCGGAGATAATTAGCTCTTACCGCCCCCCCAACCAGGGGCGATCGCTCACAATTGCCAACGATTTATCCTTCGCCACTGGAGTCAGCATTGCCTTTTTCACTATCCTTAATCTCAACTTTCCTTGAACTTCTCTAAGCGCGATAGCTGTTGTAATTGTTTCAATAGTTCAGAACGTAACATAAAAAGCCCTCATTTTTAATGGATTTGACTTATGATAGGTT
This sequence comes from Roseofilum sp., assembly GCF_982964205.1. NCBI lineage: Bacteria > Bacillati > Cyanobacteriota > Cyanophyceae > Desertifilales > Desertifilaceae > Roseofilum > Roseofilum sp. The sequence continues at coordinate 36,567 of NZ_CEZBFX010000027.1, forward strand.
TTGGCTAAACGTAACTTAAGATAACATCGCCATGCCCACAACCGCAGATTTTTTACAGGCTTCAGAATGGTTTGCGATCGCCACTGGAGTCACTATTGCCTTTACCGTCCTTTGCTTTATCTTCAAGTGGGGGTTTCGCTTTCGCTTTGTTGGTGTGAGTTCGTTTATGGTGGTCTTAACCGTCAGTGTATTTGCCTTAAGCTTAGTTCCCTTTACCCGAACCGTCGTTCCCGGAGCAGTGCGTTACTCTCTGGTGTTCGACAATGGCGCAACTCATACCGTGATTGCCGTACCGCACCAAATTACGGAATCGGAATTAGAAGCAACTCTTAAACAAGCAGCCATGAACCTCTTTTCCTATGGGCGACCAACAACAGAGGGCGATCTCCCTACTGTACTGGCACGCACTATTATCCACCCCGAACCCCAAATATCCGAACCGATCTATTTAGGAAAAGCTGAACAATCGGTCTATCAGGAAGATCGAGACATTAAAGTAGAAATTAACCAACAACAACTAAACCTACTTCAGACTTTAAATCCTTCTTAATTAGGAGATGCTATAGATGATCCAATCCACCCCATTAACTTCTGACTCTACAACTTTGCTGCGCTCGCTCGCTCCAGTAGCCAGTCGGATAACCATTCATGTAGCACCAGCACGAGCGATCCGAGGATCGCAGATTTTAGACGAATGTGGCCCAGAATTAGCGGCTTTAGGTCAGCGTCCCTTGGTAATCGGGGGCGATCGCTCTTTGAATGCGATTAAAGAGCGTCTATTTCCCGTTCTTCAAGACCAAGGGTTAACGGCTCAAACGGCTTCCTATCTCCCGGACTGTAGCGAAACCTCTTTAGACACCCTACGCCAAGTGGTAGCCGATCATCAAGCTGATTTTATTATTGGTGTCGGTGGGGGTAAAGCCTTGGATACGGCTAAATTGGTTGCCCATCAATGCCATTTGGCGATCGCCACCCTACCCACTTCTGGAGCAACCTGTGCCGCTTGGACTGCTCTCTCGAATGTCTATTCTGATCGGGGGGCATTTCTCTATGATGTTCCTCTAGAGCGCTGTCCCGATCTGCTGATCCTGGACTACAATCTGATGCTCACTGCTCCGAAGCGGACATTAGTCGCCGGAATTGGAGATGCGATCGCCAAATGGTATGAATCCTCTGTGAGTAGCGGTCATTCGGAACAAACTTTAATTATCGCAGCCGTGCAACAAGCTAGAGTTCTGCGCGATATCCTTCTGCAACATTCCCTAGAAGGACTGCAAAATCCTGGAAGTGAGACCTGGCAACAAATTGTCGATGCTTGCGTGTTGATGGCGGGAGTGAGTGGCGGCTTGGGGGGCGCTCAATGTCGCACCGTAGCAGCCCATGCCGTACATAATGGTTTAACTCATATTTGCACCAATCATAAGACCCTCCATGGGGAGAAAGTTGCCTATGGCATTTTGGTGCAACTGCGCCTAGAAGAAATGATTCAAAATAATCATTTAGCTCTCTCTGCTCGCCAACAGTTGATTCAGTTTTACGATCAAATTGGTTTACCCAAAACCTTAGAAGACTTGGGTTTAGCGGAGGTAACATTAGCTCAATTACGGCAAGCTGCGGCGATCGCCTGTGCTGCATCTTCGGATATCCATCATCTTCCCTTTGCCGTAAATCCAGATCAGTTGGTGGCAGCCATGGTTTCGACCCTGAATTAGAGGGAATAGGGAATAGGGAATAGGGAATAGGAAAACCGGGTTTTCCTTCTTGCTTCTTGCCTTTTGCCTCCCAATTGCCTATACCTTCTCGATTATGGTAATAATGTGAAATTACAACTCACCACCAATAAGGAGACCTTATGGCTGTGCAACCCCCACCCCCTCCTCCCATTACGCCCCGTCAGATGAATGTATTGCGTGTGGTTACGGCCATGGCGTGGTCTGATGGGGAGTTAGCCACGGAAGAAGTGGATGTGATGCTCGATCGCTTTAGTCAGTTGTTTGCTCCCGGAAATTCAACGCAACAGGAGGCACTTAAACAAGAGTTACGGGATTATATGATGCAAAATCTGCCTCTAGAGGAGTTAATTCCGAAGTTAGAGACCGTTGAAGAGCGTAAAGTTGCCTTGAAATTGGGGTATCAAGTAATTGCCTCTAGCGCCCGTACTCCTGATGAAGATTTGATTAATGCTGAAGAGGAAGAAGCGTATAAAAAGTTGGTTGAATTAGTGAATTTGCCCCCGGAAGAAGCCGCTACTATTGCCCAGGAAGCAGCTACAGAGATAGCTAAAGACCAAACGATGGTGGATACTTTGACTCAAGAATTGGCTAAATTTTTCGAGTCATAAATCCGTAGAATTGGCGTTATAAGGAGCGATCGCTGGCTTTGGACTCTGCTGTAAGCGGCGATCGCCTCTCCCCGTCAAAATCGGTTGCTCTAGCAAACCCCGATATGCTGAGGAAATCTCTGATACCATTTCTCTATGATGATGCGCTTTAAAAAGGGGCCCCAGCCCCTTGTCTCTCAGGGATCGATTAGTTGCAAGATTAAAGAGAAATGGTATGAAATGCTAGAATTCAGTTATCCCGAACGCATAATTGTCTTGCGATCGCTCAAGTTTAACGCCAAAGCTCAATAGCGTCCCATGTCCTACAGCAGCTTTAAAACCCTTGCCAGCATCCAAAGCACCTTTGGACTTGAGCTTGACGAAAGCCAAAATCTTTTTGCTCAAACTAAACCACGTCAGCCGAGCGATCGCCTATCCATCACCTTGGCAGAAAATATCCCCCTCGCTAATGCAACGAACACGGAAAAAGCTCGATCTGAACTGATTATCGCACCTGTTCTTCTCGAAATTCGTCGCAGCTTTCAGGGACAAATAGGCTTTTTTTCCGGGACTGAATTCAGCGTTGAACCAGAAAAAGGATTGCACGGCTATTGCGATTATATTTTGACCGCTTCACCGGAGCTTTACGAAATCAAAGCACCTATAGTCACTATAGTAGAAGCCAAAAATGAAAATATTAAAGGGGGACTGGCCCAATGTATTGCCGAGATGGTGGCAGCCAGGGAATTCAATGCAGCAACCAATAATATCGGTCTAATTCTCGGTGCAGTTACAACCGGAACGCTGTGGAAGTTTTTGACCCTCAATGGTCAAGTTGCTGCTATCGATCTAGATGAGTATTATATTAAGGAAATTGCCAAAATTCTTGGCATCTTAGCCACTCCTTTTCAGAAACTCATCTCAAATCCGGAAAATCAACTGTCCATTTGATGAAAAGTGATAATAATTGTCATTCATTCGCTCAAGAAGAGACCAGCTGATAGGAGGTGGGTGTTCCACAGAGGTTCAAAAATTTGCCAGAAGTCTAAGCCCTGTCGGGCACGCTACACGAACGACATCACAAAAAAGTTCTTCTAGACTAAACATGGAGCAAAGGAGGAGTTTCTAGTTCCCACTTTTAGCCTACTCCCTTTGCTCCTCCCAAATCACAACTATAGTCGTTTTAATTAAGATTGGGACAATCATGATGGGTTTACAACTTGAACGACTGTAGGAGTAAACGCCATTTGCTCTTACCGTTGTGTCCCATCCTTAATTAAAATAACTATAACGATCGCCCCCTTAACCAAAACTGACGTTTCCTTACGCCTGAGACTCAACCAAAGATATTTTCCGAGCGATAATCAGCTTCCGGTTCAGCAGAAAAGGGAGCATCAGTTTTACCCTTGGCTCTGGCTTTTGCCTTCGATGCACTGCGCTTCAGAGCTTGCAAACGGGCTTCATAACGGCTGCGCTGGCGTTTTTTCGGGTTTTGTTCAATCAAGATCTTCAAGGCACTGCCCAGACTCTTGTAGGCATTGGGTAGCGTATAGCCAAAGCGAGTTGCCAAGGCGATCGCCTTTTCATCCGCTTGAATCGATTCTTGTAGGGTCTTCTCTGGGTTATTTTTCTGATAGAGACGATAGCCAGAAACCCCACATAACGCCAGTGCCAAGAGGAGCAGTAAGCCATCTTGTACCCAAAGCTCTCCCACAGCTCCCCCTAAACCAATGGCTAGAGCTGCCATTTCCCAACCATCTTTGGGAATCGTATCATTCTGAATCCGCCCCACTTCATGCCAAAAAAGCAAATTTCGTTGGTCGATCGCCAGTTGATCCCATTTAGCTAAATCAATTTGAATTTCAACTTCATCATTGCCAATTTCTTCGGATCGCACTAGGGGAGGGTTCATTTCTGTTGCCACCTCTACGATCACCCAACTTTGCAGTTCTGGCGGTAATAAGCCTTTTAAGCGGCGCAGTTCATTCATTTCTGCTCTTGCAGAGGAGGTTGCATAGGATTTCATATCGCTTGCCCTAGAATCTGACAAAATAAGTAGATCGTCTTATGTTGAGTATATCTTGGACGATGGCTGAATGGGGAATGGGGAATGGGGAATAGGGAATGGGGAATAGGGAATGGGGAATGGGGAATAGGGAATAGGGAATGGGGAGCAAGGTGTTTCTGTGTCTCCGCGTCTTCCCTATCCTCCCCATCCTCCTACTCCCCGTAGGATTCTGTGGTAATTTTCCCTCGAAAGACTACGTAGTTATAAAGCGTGTAGGCTAACAGAATTGGAATCAGGAAGCCCACAAAGATGATCATAAACACCAATGAGCTAGTGTCTGAGGCAGCTTGATAAATGGTGATGCTCGGAGGAATAATGTAAGGGAAAATCAAGAATCCTAAGCCCAAAAAAGAGGAAAAGAATAGCAAGACGGTCCATAACAATGGAGTGAACTCCCTTTCTTGTTGGAGACTACGGTAAAGCAAGAACACCAGCAAAATACAAGCTACTGGGATGAGGGAAAAGAGGTAAACTTGAGGCGGTTCAAAGAGCCGAGAGCGTACAGAATCATAGAAGATAGGGGTGCTAATCGTAATGAACACCGCACCTAAGAATGTGGTCAACGTGGCAATTTTAGCGGTTTTGAAATGGGTTTGTTGTAGCTCTCCTGTGGTTTTCATGATCAGATAGGTGGAGCCAATCAAAACATAGCCTTGGATTAGGGTTAAGGCGACTAAGACCGATCGCCAGGTTAACCAGTCAAAAGGGCCGCCAATAAAATGTCCGGCTGCATCCACGTTAATGCCTTCAAACACCGTTCCTAGGGCAAATCCTTGACCCAGGGCAGCGAGGAAACTACCGATACCAAAGGCATAATTCCAGAAAAACTTGCGTTCTGAATTTTCCCGAAATTCAAAGGAAACGGCCCGGAATAGCAAGCCAACCACCATGATCACTGCCGGGAGATAGAGGGCGTTTAAGACTGTTCCATAGGCAAGGGGAAAAGCTCCAAATAGGGAACCTCCCATCAGAACTAACCAGGTTTCGTTCGCATCCCACACATTACCTAAACTGGTCATCAGGAGCGATCGCCTTTCTTCAGAAGATGAGGTGATCGAAAGAATCCCGACCCCCAGATCGAAGCCATCTAACAGAACATAGAGGAACAGAAAAAGTCCCAGAATGAAAAACCACAGTTGAGGAAGAAAATATTCTAGAGATTCCATAATCAATAGGGAATGGGAAATAGGAAAAAGAGTGCTAACTGGTAACTGGTGAGCCAGAATTATCCTTGATTGGAGTATTACTGGGTAACGGAATCTCTAAATTGGGACCTTTGCGAATAATACGAGAGCCAAAATACAGAGCAGATCCCAGGAAAAAGATGTAAATACTGGTAATTCCCACTAGAGAGGTAAGGATTTCTCCAGGAGGCAGATGAGAAGCCGCGTCTACGGTACGAATCTCGCCGTAAACTGTCCAGGGTTGTCTTCCCACACAGCGCACAATCCAGCCCGTTTCTACGGCAAGATAGCCCAAGGGAGCAGCAAAAATCCAGCCTCGTAACAGCCATTTTTGGGCGGTAATTTTCGCTTCCGCGAGTTGACCTCTAAGCCATTGCAGGACAGTTACTGTGGCTAAAGCGGCTAAGAATAACCCGATCGCAATCATAATGCGGAAGGAATAATACACTAATCCCACCATATGGGGACGGTCTTCATAGGGCCATTCTTTGAGTCCATAAACCGGTTCAGAGAGTTGGGGTTTTAGCTCCAATAGATAGCTCAGAGCATAGGGAAACTTAACTTCCCAATCATTGGCTTGTGTTTCTCCATTGGGAAGTGCCACCATACTCCATCCGGCGGTTTCTCCTGCGGGAATCGTTTCCCATTGAGCTTCCATGGCAGCGAGTTTAGTCGGCTGATGGTGATAGACTTGTTCGGCACTCAGGTGACCGATAAAGATTTGTAAGGGAGCAACGGCGATCGCCAGGGCTAAAATAATTTTCAGGGATTTGCTAAAAAAGGCAACATTGCGACCATTAATCAAATACCACGCACTAATGCCACCAATCACAAATAGCGACGTTTCCAACGTAGCGAAAAACATATGTAGGAAACTGTTAAGCATAAAGGGGTTAGCAATAGCGGCAAAAAAGTCGTGAACCACAAACTTGCCATCGATAAATTCCCCACCTGCGGGAGTTTGTAACCAAGAATTAGCTGATAAAATCCAGAACGTAGATAGATTCGCTCCAAAGGCAACTAAAATCGTAGAGATATAGTGAATAACCGGGGGAACTCTATTCCAACCAAACAGCATGATACCGAGGAAACTGGCTTCGAGCATAAAGGCCATCGTACCTTCAAAACCGAGTACTGTGCCAAAAAAGTCGCCCACCGCTTCGGAAAACGGGGCCCAGTTCATGCCAAACTGAAAGGCCATGGGCAGTCCAGAAGCAACTCCAATCCCAAAGTTGAGGACGTAAATCTTAGCCCAAAATCGGCAATGACGATAATAGTCTGGATTGCCAGTTTTCAGCCATAGACCTTCCAGGATAACCAGGAAAATACCCATGCCTGTCGTCAGAACGGGCCAGAGCATATGAAAAATTGCAGTTAAGGCAAATTGAATGCGTGAAAGCGTTACCGTATCTGAGAGCCAATCCATGAACTACCTGCATGTTCAGTAAATTTTGTCTCTTTTGGTATAACGGATAGTTCGGAATTTGGGCAAGGGATTGGAAGAACACTTTAAGAAAATTTACAGAATCTTCTAACTCTTCTTGATTACGACACAGAGGCACGGAGCGATCGCCTGAACCCAAGATCCAAGAGATCCGATTTATCCTTGAGATCCGCGCATTTTCAGGGTTTCAACTTGGTGTTTTAAGGCAGATCGATCGTCGGGGTTAATGGAAATGGCTCGATCAAAGGATTCGATCGCTTCTTCAATTTGACCCAGTTCCCGTAAAGCCAATCCACGATTATCCCAGGCTTCATGATAATCGGATTTGAGCTTAAGGGCTTCATCAAAAGCCGCGATCGCTTCACCATATTTGCCTAAGTTCAGCAGTGCAACCCCCTTATTCCCCCACGCTTCATACAGTTCCGGTTGTAACTCTAAAGCTTTTTCATAGGATTCTATCGCCGCTTGGGGTTGCCGTAACATCACTAAAGCGTTACCCCGATTTAACCAGGCTTTGTAAAATCCGGGTTGCTCACTTAGAACGCGATCCCAAGTGGCAATCGCATTGGCATATTGTCCCCCTTTGGCTTGTTGCATCCCTTGGTTAAACAAAATAGTCGCTTCATCAACTGTGCCATTGGCTTGATGTTGTTGATAAATTTGATAAAGTTGCTGATAAATCGCTTCTACAATTTCTTCAGGATTTTGACTATTGATACCCACTTGCTGCGAAAATTGCCCCATCAAGTTGGGCATTTCAGTTAGTTTTTCCAACAATTCATTCAGGCTCACGGTTTCTGTCCATTGTTTTCCATGGGCAGTGTAGGCGAGGTTAATCACCGGTTGTTGTCGAATATAATCCTCTATGGAAGTAGCGACTTCTGCTTGAACTTCACTCACCGGCTCTGGTACAGGGGCTTCCGGCGGAACTTCACTCACCGGTTCTGATACAGGGGCTTCCGGTGGAGCTTCACTCATCGGTTCTGGTACAGGGGCTTCCGGCGGAACTTTACTCACCGGTTCTGGTACAGAGGCTTTCGGTGGAGTTTCACTCACCGGTTCTGGTACAGGGGCTTCCGGCGGAACTTCACTCACCGGTTCTGATGCGGAAGTTTCTGGGGGATCGGCCCATAAATCAGAAACAACTTCTGGGTAAAATAAAGGACTACTCTTAGAATCACTCGCTTCCACATCAACCGTATCCACCTTTCCTGGAGGCGTTTCAGAAGGGGGGGCACTGGCAATAACATCTAAAGCTGGGTTTTGAGGTGGAGGCGTTTCTGATAAAGGTTCTGATGGAGTAGAATCGGGAACCGTTGAAGGAGAATTAACCGTTACGCTCGGAGTCATATATTCCCATAGAGAATTTCCTTGGGAGCGTAAGCGCAGTTGCAGTCCTATTTCATAGATAGCTTCTCCTACCAATTGCCATTTGGGGAGCGATCGCACCATTTCCCCAACTTTCATCATCTGAGTCGCTTGCTGAGTTTGAGCCGATCGCCCTCCTAATAGTCGAGCGCGATATTCTCTTAACCAGTCTAGCCATTGATCCGAATTAGTGCGATCGCCTAATTTTTCAAAAAAGAGTTCCACCCTCTCTACTTGCCATCCCCGATCCACCCCCTCCATTAATTGCCGAAATAAAAACTCATAATCTGCTTCACTCAGACGCGAAAGGACTTCTTCTGATGAACTCTGATGCAGATCGGATTCTGTGGAACTCCCGGTTAAGATCTTCTCTCCAGGATTAAAGATTTGCCCCAGTAAACTCTTGAACCATTGCCAAAGCTGCCTCATGATCTCCCCATCTTGTTGCACATTTAGCCTCTTTGATAGATTAGCAGTTTTTGGATTGGGCTGAATCGGAAATGGAGAAGATTATCACGTCAGTCCGGGAGTCAGTAGTCAAAATGTGATTAAAATAGCTATAGCGCCCAGCGCTATAATTCAATGAGCCTAATCTTGGAGAATAGTATGTACTCACCGTTTCAGAGTCAAGCGATCGCCTGGAGAATGGGGGCAGGATGGATTAGTGCTGGGAGTGTTTGGTTACTTAGTCTTTCTCCCGTTCAAGCCCAATTTGCCAATCCTAACCGTCCCACATTTTTTCAAGAGGGTTATCAACAACTGCAAGAAGAGGTTCAACGACTGCAAGCCTCTCCTGACGATCGCCCCCTTTTAACTGTTGATACGGGTAAACTACAATGGCAACATTTCATTTCGCGGGCAGGAGAATTCAAAGTCTGGATGCCCACAGGTCTTTCTACCCACGAACAACAGTCAATGCCTACTCTGGTGGGCAATTTAGCCTTTGATGTCTTGACGACGAATCAGGAAAAGTCTCGCTTTATTGTGGCGTTTTCCGATCCACAAACAGAAATTGCCCATCAAGGTGAGGCAATTCTCGCTCAAGTCTTGGATACCATTGTTCAAGATACCGGTTTTTCCGTTCAAGAGACGATGGGAACGGATAATCAACAGGATATAGTTTTAAATGATGGGCAAGAGAATATTCAACTGCGAATGATGGTGATGGGCGATCGCATTTATATCTTAGGAGTAGGGTATCAGAACACTCAGATCAAAGCGCTAGATATCGAGGCCTTTTTCAACTCTTTTCAACCCCTATTTTAAGGATTGGATGCAACGCTGCATTCTCGCATTCGTACATTGGGGGGGCACGGATAAAAGTGCCCCAGATTCAGTTGTCCAGATAGAGATTAACAAGAGACAGGGTTAAGCTAACAATAATGTTTTCGGCGAGAACCGCCTGTCTGAGGGTTCTTCTTCTGGTTGTGGGTTATGAGCTGCTCTCACCAATAGACGGTTGCTTGAACAAACCTCCATTTCTCCAGCTTGCAGGGCATATCGCCATTGCCGCCCTAACCGCCAAGCCCGGAATTTAAAGATATTCCATCGGGGGTTAGAAGGATAGAGCGCAAAGCCTGCTCTGAGTGCAGGAATATGTTCTGGAGAAAGATCGGTATGGACGTTAATCGTTTCCGTCAGTGGTATAACAGCAGCAGTGCGGTGTTTGATGGTCTGAGTCACTCATTGTACCCCCTGCTTGTTACTACCAATACTTTTTTAGTATATAACAAATTGTGAAGTTTATTCAAGAGGCCCAAGGTGGAAATTAGGGATGAAAATTGCAATTATTGGATGTGGTTATGTCGGAAGTGCCTGTAGTCGATATTGGCTCGATCGAGGGCATCAGGTAACGGTGACGACGACGACACCAGAGCGAGTAAGGGATTTAGAGGCGATCGCGAATCAGGTTATGGTCTTACAAGGAAGCGATCGCTTACAACTAAAGAAAATTATCCAAGACCAAGAGATTATCCTCCTCAGCGTAGGCGCAAAACGCACCAACCGCAGCCCAGATGCTTATCGAGATACCTATTTGGGAACCGCTCAAAGTCTAGTTTCTGCCCTGGAAACTGCACCCCAAGTTCAACAGATCATTTATACAAGCAGTTATCAAGTGTATGGCGATCGCCAAGGGAACAGCGCCGATGAAACAACCCCAGTTGCTCCTGTCTCTGATAATGGTGAAATCTTAGCCGAAACGGAGCGGGTTCTCCTAAATGCCCACACTCCAGATCGTAAAGTTTGTATTTTTCGTCTTGGGGGAATTTACGGTCCGAACCGGGAACTCATCAAAATTTATCGCACCATGGCAGGAACCGCTCGTCCTGGAACGGGACAAGAAGCCACCAATTGGATTCACCTAGAGGATATTGTGGGAGCGATCGGCCACAGTTGCCAGCACCGGTTGCACGGTATTTATAATTTAGTCGATGATGCCCATTTAACTCGCCAAAACTTTCTCGATCGCCTATTGAGCTTACATCACTATCCTGCTGTTACTTGGGATGCCAGCTTACCCGATCCTAGACCCTATAATGTTTGGGTTTCCAATCAGAAAATTAAGGATGCTGGCTATCCGTTTCAATATAGCGATCGCCAATTCAATTAACCTTGAGTAGCACAAGTAAGGGCGAAATCTTTTTTGCCCCTACAATCTATTTCTATCCCCTCATGAAACTTAAACTGATTACCGCTAATCTTCGCTACGATAAACCTGACCCAGGGAATTCTAATTGGCAGTTGAGACGAGAGGCTGTTGCTGGGTGGATCTCCCAAGAGCAACCCGATATTCTGGGAACTCAAGAATGTTTAGCCCATCAAATGCTCGATCTACATCGTCGCTTACCCGAATATCAGAGTATCGGGCGCGATCGCCAGGGGAATGGTGGCGGAGAATATTGCGGGATTTTCTATCATCCCCAGCGCCTAACTTGTTTAGAATTCGGTGAATTTTGGTTAAGCGAAACACCAGAGATTCCCGGTAGCATCAGCCCAGAATGGGGCAATCATCAACTACGGTTTGTTACTTGGGGGAAATTTATCAGCGCCGAAAATCAACAGATTATTATTTTGAATACGCACCTAGATTATAACAGTGCCCTAGCCAGAAATTTGGGGGCAAAAGTTATTTTAAATCAACTAAATCAATGGCTAGATAAACAATCTTATCGGTTTCTGATGGGAGATTTTAATGCCTCTCCCCAAAGTCAACCCAGACAAATGTTAGCCCAAGGTTCGAGTTCCGATCGCCCTTGGTTAGATGCCTTGGCGCAGATTCCCCTAGAAGACCAAAATACTTACAGCGCTTTGCGCTGTAACGGAGTACAGTCTCATTGAGATCAGTCATTGCGAATGGAACGAAGTGGAATGAAGCAATCGCAAAATCCCCCAATCTTGGCGATTGCTTCCCTGCGGTCGCAATGACAACTCGAATCTACGATCAACAATGTACCTCATAGCAGCGCGAAGCGCTGTAACCCTCTTCTGTCACTCTCCGGTTTCTTCTATTATTAATAATTTCCAGAGCTAAGGTATACTCAGTGATACAGGGTGTGGCGATCTCATTTTTGCCCATATGCATACTCTTGGGAATTGATATGCAGAAAAAATGGCGCGATCGCCTGCCTTGTCTACACTCTACGATTCCGAAAAGCT
>NZ_CEZBFX010000028.1:0-48073 GCF_982964205.1 Roseofilum sp.
TTGAGATTATCTGAAAGTAAGCGAACTTTTGGCTCATCTCGATAGTCCACATCTAATAGTTCTTTGACTTCCTCTGCCCAGTCTTCTGCGGTGCGACTATCTCGACAACTGACCCGTCGCCAACCTCAGCAATATTTGAGCGTGAAGGATTTTCTTGACCGGAGCCTGTCCATTACGGCTGATGGTTTCTAACCTTTTTCTTTGCTCCTGACTCAGGAATACCTTATCTCTTTTTCCTCTACCCATAACAGTTTTCCGTTCTCTACCGATCTATTGCACTATTTTAGCTGTGTCACGGCAATTATACCCTTTCCCATGAAGCGCAGCTTCATAGGGAAAGGGTATCACCTAAAATACCGAGATTTCTTAACTTTTCCAGGACTTGTCTATTATGCTTCAAAATTGCCGTGACAATATTCGTATCCAGTAGATAACCCATGGTGACTTACCATCGACCTTCCACTGCGGCATCAAAAATAGCCATCTGTTCTGGCGTTAGGTCGTTCAACGTTCCGGCAACACTCTCTGTCACCATTATCCGCTCGACTCGCTCTGTCAACTCCGACTCATCCACGGTACAAAATCTTTTTCTAATCACTCTCTGAACTTCTCGTTTTCTTGGAATAAGCGATCGACGATCGCAGAAATTCGACCGATCGCGACATCTTGTGCTGGAAAAACTTGGGTCATAACCTTCTCGCCTACAATGAGATAATCATTCTTTCAACTCGATCTAAGAGTGTCTGTTTTCTAAATTGCTTTCTTAATTGACAGGCTAGAGATATTATAACTCCCAGAAGTGAGAGGGTCGATCGCCCCTTTTCCTCCTCCAGTAAAGCTATAATCAGCCTAATCGTGCTTGCAGGTTAGCGATGGATGAGGCGCTTATGGGATATCTCACAGTCATTAGCGAAACCGGTTTTCCTCATTCTGTGTGTTGGTTTGAATACAACCATAAATCAGAATGGTATGCCTTCAAACCCAAAATCCCCAAATTCCCTCTGTGTCCTGGGTATATTGATCGCTCCGATAGAACTCGCTACATTAAACACTTAGTCAAATTTGAAATTTCTGACTCCGACTTAGAGCAAACGATTAACCAAATTTTCAGTAAATACCAAAGATTAATTTACTGCATTGGTAAAGGCCCCGATTGCGTTACCCTATCTGTAGATGTCGCTCAGTGGTGTGGTTTAACCCTCCCACCACCCCCGAATAGGATTCCCGGTCATCTCGTATCTAATTTAGCTACACTCAATCCTAGTTTAGTCCAAGAACACTATTAAATTAACTCCCATAAATAACCCACTTCGCAATTAGCCCAATGATCTCATCGCTTCCTGGACTTCTGGGAGGCGATCGCCTTGGGAGTGGGGTAGGTTAGGTTCAGAACGTTGTTGGCTTGTCTCCTCGATTGAGGTGAACCGGCTCCTACAGGATGACAACTTCTATAACCGATTAATCGTGGCTAAATCTTCTCTAGAAATCCCTGCTACTTCGCCTAAATTCTGGTTTTGAAAAAGGGCGGTAAATGCACCTGCACCTAACCCTTGGTGAGGCCAGAGGCGATAGCAAGGAAGGTGGGTGAGATGGGATTGGTAATTGAGAAGATGGGGCACGGGGACAGGTTGAAAGTGGGGATATTTTTTCAGTAACCACTGACAAATTTGCTCGTTTTCTTCGAGGGAATAGGTGCAAGTCATGTAGAGCAAATAGCCTTGGGGAGCGACCAATTGGGCGGCATTGCCGAGGATCCGTTTTTGCCGGTTTGCGTTGCGATTAAGGGTGACTTTATGGAAACATCCAGGGACTTTTTTCTGTTTCAAAAGTAGGGATTGACCGCTACAGGGGGCATCGACAAGGACGAGTTGGAAGGCTTGGGAAAAGTCTTGGGCAAGCAGTTGGGGATCGAGCTGGGTAGCGATAATACTTGCCTTCACCTGCTGCTCTGAAAGATTAGCAACTTGACACCGCCTTAAGTTAGCTATCAAAGTTCCCAGGCGCTTACCCACAACTTCATTGCATAGCAGTAAGTCCGGTTGCAGAGTATGCCAAGTGAATAAACTTTTACCTCCCGGAGCAGCACAAACATCGATCGCCGTTTGAACCCCAGATAATTGCAACAGAGGAGATGCTGCAAACACAGAAGAAAAGTCTAGACAATAATAGGCTCCGCGATCGTGAGCGGAATATTTTCCCGGTTGCGCTCCTAAACTGAGTCGATCCACCCGCTCCGGTTGCCAGGGTTGAGGCGGTTCCACGGTAAACGGACGCTCTGAAGGAGGGTCTTCACACCAGAGAATACAGGGATGTAAAGGAGGTGGCTGATCGAACGCTTGGATAAACCGATCGCGCAATTGTGGATCGCTCCAGAGGCGATCGCTCAACTGCTTCAAAAGTTTAGAAGACATCCATAAACAATAAGCAACAACACCTTACGATTTTAAGATGGATTGCTAATCCCAATAAAAATAAAAATCATCCACACTAAATTGTCCATCAAACGCCGAAAAATTAATCCGGTAAATATCGGGTGTCTCTGTGATTAACGTCAACAGGGCATTAGGAGCAATTGAATCGTTTAAGGTAGCCAAATTCGCTTCTGATAACTCGGTATAGGCGATCGCCTCATTCTCTCTATTAAATCCTGTCAACGTAATCCGTCGCGAGCTAGTCACATAACAACTTACAGCCCGAATAGGCTGAGTAAATAGAACTTCCATCCAACCACTTTTGGGGCCGGCAATGAGTACCATGCTTCCTGACTTTGGAGGATAGGCAGGATTCGAGGGTTGAAGGGCGATCGCATTGCGAAACTGGATACCCCAGTGTTCAAACTGGTGGTTAGCCACTTCAAACCCTTGCAAGGTTTCTAAATCCAAATAAATTCCCTTTTCCTCCTCAGCAGAGGACGGTAACCCAGATTCTGTGATATCCGCAGGATTAGACACGGCCGTTGGTTGTTCACTTAAGCGATCAAAGGGATAGATAATCCTCTCGGACGAAGTCTGAGAGCGGTTCACGTACAGATGCCGATTAGATTCTCCAATAGAAACCACAGATTCGACAACCGGAGTTGTTGATACTCTATCAGATAGGCGAAGATGACGCTGAGATTTACCCTGTCGATTCAGTTTTGAGGTCGCCATCTGCTGTGCTGGTGTCATAACTCTCTGTCCCGACAAACTGTCACCTAGAATACTTGATTTTCCGCAAAAACTAGAATGAGGGGTTTTACCCCTCATCCATATTATGTCCTATTTACCTCGTTTTGACTGCTTATCGGGGAAGAAGGTTAGGACTTCCTTAGATACTCGCTCCTATTGCCTATTGCCTATTGCCTGTTACCTAGTGCGAAGCGCCATAAAACGTCACTGCACTATTCCCATAAACCTTTTGGCGAAGAATTTCTAAGCCATCCAATTCATCTGGAGGAGGCAGTTGGGGGGAATGTTCGACGGCAAGTTCTCCCGTATCACAGAGCAGATGCAGATCGGCGATCGCCTCCAACACAGGCTGATACAATGAACTCTGGTAAGGTGGATCGAAATAAATGCGATCGAAGCTCTCTCCCTCTAAGCGCTCTACTCGCTTCAGCACATCCCCACGAAGCACCTGAAACCGGTCTGCCGATGCCATCTGTTGCCAATTTTGGCGAATCACCCCACAAGCACGAGAGGACTGCTCAATCCCCACAACCCAACTTGCTCCCCGACAGAGCGCTTCGGCTCCCATCGAACCACTGCCAGCACACAAATCTAGCCAGCGACAGCCGGCGATCGAACCTTGCCAAATATTAAATACCGCCTCCCTTACCCGTCCCACCGTTGGGCGAGTTAGAGAACCGGGAAGGGTTTTAATTACACGATTACCATAAATACGCATAAGCAAAAGGTTGCCCTGCCATCTCCCTTACATTAAAACCGATGTCTTAATTTAGCATTGTGCAAACAATTTTTAAGGGTCTACAATTCAGCAGCCAATCATCGTTGGGTAGGCAGGGTCAGAGTTGTTGAAGTTAATAGCTTAAACCGGAGATCGTGTTACCCTACTGAGGTACAAAAGAAAAAAATTGAGAGAGAACCCTCAGGCAAGACCGGAGATAAGGGAGTGAGCAGTACGAATTATCAGCCACCATTAGATCGAGTTCAACGAGAAGTTAATCTGTTATTAGATAGAGCAGAAAGGGCAGCTCATATTTTTAGTCGCTATACGACAGAACAAGTCCAACAAATTGTTGAGGCAATGGTTCAAGCCGGCAAGGAAAAGGCTGAATTTTATGCTCAATGGTTGGTTGGCGAAACAGGCTACGGTAACGTTGAGGACAATGTGAAAAAAAATCTAGATTGTTCAGTCGGATTGCTGAACCGATATCGCATTGCTGATTTTATTGAGCCTGAGATCGATGAAGAAAAGAAAATCATTAGTTTTCCAAAACCCGCAGGAGTTATAGCTGGCTTAATCCCCAGTACCAATCCCGTGATGACAGTCTATTACAAGGCCATTATCAGCATGATGACCCGCAATGCGATTATTTTTTCTCCTCATCCTTCGGGCCAAAATTGCTCGATTCACGTTATTGATTTAATGGCAGAAGTGGCAGAACGAGCAGGGGCACCATCGGGAGCAATTCAGACCATTCGTCAACCCAGCCTTCTCGCGCTCAATTGCTTAATGGAATCCCCCAAAATTAGCACCATTCTGGCAACCGGGGGCCCCAAACGAGTCCGGGAGGCTTATCGGTCGGGGAATCCGGCGATGGGCATGGGGCCGGGGAATGCCCCCTGTTTTGTACATGAGTCTGCTGATATCGAGATGGCCGCTGCACAAATTATCGCTAGTAACAGTTTCGATCACGCACTCCCGTGTGTCTGCGAATCGGTTGTGTTTGCCGATCGCGCCATTTCTGCCCAACTCAAAGTCGCTTTAGGGCGATCGGGGGGGTATTTTGTGACCGATGAAGCCGCCCAAAAACTCCGTAACTATCTGTTTTTGGAGACTGGACTCAATCGTGAAGCGATTGGGAAAAGTGCCCTTTGGATTGCTGGACAAGTTGGGTTTTCTGTGCCGAAGGATACTAAAAGTTTGCTGGTGGAAATCAATACTGTGGGCGATCGCGAACCCCTCAGCCAAGAGAAAATGTTTCCCGTGATGGGGTACATTCAAGTGGATGGCATAGAGGGGGCAATTGAGAGGGCTGTGGCAATGTTGGAGATCGGTAAGGGTCACTCTGCGGTGATTCACAGTCAAGATCTGGCTATTGTTGCCCGTTATGCGGCAGCGTTACCCGTCTGCCGAATTGCAGTCAATACCCAAGGCATTGAAGGCTCCAGTGGCGTTTCTACGAATCTGACGATGGGACCGGTAATTGGGACGGGATTCTTCGGGGGCAGTTCAGTGGATGATAATATTGGCCCTCAATACTTAGTACAGTGGTCTCGTGCGGCTTATCCCGCAGACGCGAATGTTTCTCTAAAAGATATGGCAGAGGCGATCGCCGAGTTATCCGGAGAGGCTTAAACCCATGACAGAGCTTTCGGGGACGGTGCAAATGAAACGAGTGGGAGAGAGAAACAACATTGCCCTCTTCATCCTCGATCGCCCAGAAAAAGCGAATGCTTATCATGATGGCATGATTCGCCAGTTTGCAGAACAGTACGCTGATGTAGTAAGCGATCGCACCATTCGCGTGGGTATTGTCACTGGAGCCGGAGAGAAAGTGTTTTGCGCTGGTGCCGATATTTCCAGTTTAGGCGATCGCTCCTATGCCGATGGATTAAACTTACAGAGTCGGCAGCTTTTTGATAATTGGGCTAATGCGCCTTGGCCAACGATCGCAGCGATTCAAGGGCCTGCCATTGCCGGGGGGTTAGAATTGGCTCTGGCTTGTGATTTTCGCATCTGTAGCCCTTCAAGTTGGTTCTCACTACCTGAAGTCGATCTAGGCTTAATTCCGGCTGCTGGGGGAGTGCGTCGGCTGACCAAATTGGTGAACGAAGCGAGGGCAAAAGCGATCGTTCTCTTTGGGCAAAAAGTCGATAGTGCCACCGCGCTACAGTGGGGACTGGTTTCTCAAATCAGCGATCGCGTATGGGAGGATACCCTTGACCTTGCCGAAACTGTGGCTCGGCGAGACCCTCTGGCAATGCACCTGGCTAAACTAGCAATACAATCCGTTCATGGTAGTTTGGGAGATAAAAATGTCGAAGCAGTTGCTCAAGCACTGCTCTACCAGCAAAAAATAGAAGCAGACTAAAGGCATTATGGTCAAGCCCCAATACTCATGCAATCTTCTGTAATTCCATCTCTATCTCCGAGACTCATTGCGATCGGGACTGCAACTCCTCCACAAAAATACACCCAAGCCGAAATATTAGAAATTTTCGGCATCACTAATCCAAAAACTCGCAAAATTTTCAGTAATTCTCATATCAAATCCCGTCACCTTTGTTTACCCAAACCCAATCAAGAGGGTCAGAGGGTGCAAGAAAGCCAAGGGGATTTATTAGAGAAACACAAAAAGATGGCGCTAGAGATCGGACAGTCAGCCATCAACAAGGCATTAGAAAAGGCTCGACTCACTCCTCAAGATATTGATTACATCAGTGTCGTCTCCACCACGGGTTTGCTTTGTCCGAGCCTAAGCGCACTTTATATCAAAGAGATGGGGATGCGTCCAAACATTTACCGGATTGATATTGTTGGCATGGGTTGCAATGCAGGATTAAATGGTCTTCAACCGGTCGTCAATTTTTGTGCCCTCAATCCAGAGGCGATCGGTCTCCTCCTGTGTGTTGAAGTGTGTTCTGCTATCTATGCGATCGACGACACTTTGAATACAGCAGTGGTTAATTCGTTATTTGGAGATGGTGCAGCGGCCGCGATCGTTTCTGGCCGAGCTTTTCTGGAGTTATCCATTGGGCCGAAAATTCTGGGCTTCAGTTCTCACATTATTACTGCGGCGATCAACGCGATACGGCTTGATTGGCAAGAAACCCGATATGCCTTGTATTTGGATAAACAAATTCCTTATCTTTTGGGACGAAATGTTACAATTCCGGTGACTAACTTGCTCGATCGCTTCGATCGCAAACGCCGAGATATTCAGCATTGGGTGATTCATTCCGGGGGTCGCAAGGTGATCGATTCGATCAAATATGCTTTAAATATTACCGAGCATGACATGCGCCATACCACCCATATCCTGCAAAATTATGGTAATTTATCCTCGGCCTCTTTTCTCTTCTCTCACGAACGACTATTGCAGGAAGGGGTTGCTCAGGAAGGAGAGTCTGTCATCATGATGACGATGGGACCCGGTTCGACCATTGAATGCTGTTTGGGGGAATTTTAAAGCATGACGCAATACACCACGTTAAAACTTACTAAACGGGAAACGATCGCCCATGTCAACTTGCAATGGTCAGATCCGAGCCAATTGAATGCAGTCTGCTTGTCAGAATTAATCGAATTAATGAACGATCTCGAAGATGACGGGACTTGTCAGCTCATCACATTTTGGGACTTGAATACTCAGCAGCCTGCGATCGCCGCACCGCCTGCATTTAACGATTGTAGCAAATGGGAAAAAGTTCTCCGGCGGCTAGAAGGATTTGCGGGGGCATCCATCGCGGCGATCGATGGCTATTGTACCCGGTTTCACTTTCAACTTGCCCTCGCTTGCGATTATCGAGTTGCGACTGCGCGATCGCTCTTTCAAATGCCCGAAGTTAAAGAAGGGTATTTACCAGGAATGGGAGTGTTCCGATTAGCCAAATATACTGGAATTGGCGTTGCTCGTCGCTTGCTGTTTACTGGCGCTCAATTTTCTGTTGAAGAGGCGATCGCCCTGGGAATCGTCGATCGCTCCTGCGAAACAACTGCATTGGAACAGACTATTGAAGAGGTTCAGCAGGCGTTGATGCCCATTCACCCTCAAGTATTACAAAATACTCGCAGACTACTCAATGAATCTTTTGCCACGTCTTATGAAGATGCGATCGGACATTATTTAGCTGTACAGGATCTATGCCTGTCTCAATTGTCAGAGAGAATATAACCTAAAATATCATGGGTGTCAGCGAAGTGCATTCATCCGTAAGCAATCAAATACCAGGTAATATCAAATTCGGTGAAACAGTTGTCATTGCGACCGCAGGGAAGCAATCACCAAAATTACCGAGATTGTAGAGATTGCTTCATTCCGCTGGCGCTCCATTCGCAATGACATATCATAATTTATTCAACGGACTTAATATAACTTATGATTTCTTATCAACAAATGTTTTGCCTGCTCGACTATCGCATTGTCTCCCACTTTACGGAGACCTGTATTAGCCTTGGGGTATTCGATCATCTTGCAACTCATTCTTTATCTGTATCGGAGTTAGCCAAGCGAACCGGAACTCATCAGCGATCGCTCCATCGCTGTTTACGGGGACTGGCTCATTTTGACTTATTCGCGCTCGAACCGGATGCCAATCCTTCTCGGTCTATGGTTTCTCTGACTGACGTTTCACAACATTTAGTCCTGAACTCAGAATTTTCCCTTAGACCATGGCATCACTTCTGTCAGTTAGCCCAGTCCAGAAAACATGAGCAACGACGTACTCTTTGGCAAGAATTATTACAGACAGGCAAAAGTATTTATCAGCTTGGGCGCGATCGCCTCTTCTACGATTATCTACAAGAACATCAGGATTTAGCCGCCGCTTTCGATCGCGCGATGGAATCGATGTCGCAGGTTGAAATTCGGGATATTTTGCAAGGGTTTGACTTTTCTCAATCCCAAAAGATTACTGAAATTGCCGGGGGAAATGGGGCGCTCATTACCGGAATTTTACAAAAGTACGAAGGCATTCAGGGGCAACTGTTTGATGTTCCCGACACGATCGCTCGCGTCTCTGTTCAACCGCGCTTGCAGGCGATCGGAGTTGATATGCAGGTTACATTACCCGATATTCCGGGGGATAGCATCCTAAAACGCATTTTGCATTCCTATTCTGATGAGCAGGCACGCACGATTCTCAGAAATGTCAGGCAGGCCATGCACGCTGGTAATAAGCTATACATTTTTGAACTGATTGAAGATTACCAAGTTCGCAACCCCTATATCGGTATCAAAAACTTGCAGATGTTGTTGGTACATGGCGCACCAGGAGAAAGTGGAGGCCCCGGAGAACGGACTCGAAACGAGTTTGCCTCTTTACTCGACAGCGCAGGCTTTGAACTGGCTAGCATTCAACCCTTGCCATCGATCGACGCAATTGTAGCGGTTTATCCCTAGTCTTCTCCGGGGATACCTTCAGGATGCCAGATACGAATGCGCTTCTCTCTCATCGCTTTCTCTTCTTCAAACAAGCTCTCGAGTTCTGCCACCTTAGCTTCACTAATTCCCAGCTTGCCAGCCATTTTACGAATCGTCGCTTTTTCTCCGTCACTGTAGTCCCCATCCGCAGCCGAAGCCTGAATTGCCTCATAAACGAGAACATAACGTCCCTTTTTGGCTAGGGGATCGCTGAATACAAGTTTTTCAATATCATCCGTCGTACCCGTTCCGTTGAAATTTCTCAGTTCATCAATTTGGCTCTCACTCATCTCAGGATGGTAGGTTGTGGCATGACCAATGACCCAATCCCGCTCTGCTTGTGAGAGTTCTCCATCTCCATTGGCACAGAGTAGCAAGGCTTTGTACCAAATTACAGAGGTCTCAGGAGGAAGAGTTTTGGTTATTCCGTAGCGATCGGTTTTAATCCAAGGGGCTGGTCCGTAGGTTTCATACATGGGTAGGATGCTCCATTGACAACTTCGTTACGGAGTATATCATTATTCATTAGTGGTTCATTACTCGTTACTACCCCTCCCCCTTTTAAGGGAAAATAGAAACTGTTGTACTCGATCGAGGAAAGTTGGGGCATGAATTTTCAGTCAGTCATCGCTACCTTAAATCAATTTTGGGCCAATCGCGGGTGTTTGGTTGTCCAGCCCTATGATACGGAGAAAGGGGCAGGTACGATGAGTCCCCATACGTTTCTAAGGGCGATCGGACCAGAACCTTGGTCTGTCGCTTATGTCGAACCCTGTCGCCGTCCCACCGATGGACGCTATGGAGAAAATCCTAACCGTTACCAGCATTATTATCAGTATCAAGTACTGATGAAACCTTCTCCCGATAATATTCAGGATCTTTATCTGGACTCCTTACGAGTTCTCGGTATTCAGCCGGAAGATCGCGATATTCGCTTTGTCGAAGATAATTGGGAATCTCCCACCCTAGGCGCTTGGGGAGTCGGTTGGGAAGTTTGGCTCGATGGCATGGAAGTCACCCAATTTACCTATTTTCAGCAATGTGGAGGCATTGATTGTCATCCCGTCGCCATTGAAATTACTTATGGTTTAGAGCGTTTGGCTATGTATCTGCAAAATGTGGAAGCGCTCACCGAAATTCAATGGAGCGATCGCCTCACCTATGGAGATGTTCACCTGCAAGGAGAGATCGAGCAATGCACCTACAATTTTGAAGCCTCTAACCCAGAATTACTCTTTAAGTTATTTGAACTCTACGAGCAAGAAGCTACTCAACTGATTGACAAAGGCTTAGTCACCCCCGGTTTAGACTATGTACTTAAATGTTCTCATAGCTTTAACTTACTCGATGCCAGGGGCGTAATCGCCGTAACGGAACGAACGCGCTATATTGGCCGAATCCGCAGTTTAGCCCGCAAGATTGCCCATCTGTATCTGGAGCAACGGGAGAAGCTAGGCTTTCCCTTATCAATTAAAAATTAAAAGAGGAAATAGACAGTATTCCCCGATTCTCTGTTACCTTATAGTTCCCATTGACTCAACTGTTGGGCAACCAAAGAAACAAAAGTTTCTGTAGATTCGTAGGGTAAAACATTACGTCCTGAGATTTTTTTTCCTTCTCCATTGGGCAGATGGGCAAGGTATTTAGTTAGCCATTGATCCGCTTTTTCTTGCTTTCCTTCTTTGCTAATGCTGGAGGCTTTTTCCCCCACAACTACTAGAGTAGGTTGGGAGATTTTGCGAATGGCTTCTTGATAATCTCTACGCCAAAATCCAGCCAGAAAGGAAAACACAGCATGGCGACTAGCAGGGTTTTGAGCGCCAACTTGGAGGGTATCTAACCATTCATCATCGACGCGATCGGGTTCGCCAAAGAGTTGACGTATGGAAAAGGACTCTAAAAACTGACGACGACGAGCATAAAGATAAAAGGCTCTGCCCAGGAGGGAGTCAAAGCCATTCCAGAGAAGACGATTTTGCCAATCAGGACTGGTTTGCGTTATGACTGGCCAAGCAGGTGGAGTGGATAAGACGAGTGCTTTAAGCCAGGAGTGACTATTTTGATGTTGCGTTAAAGCAATTGCCACAGGAAATAAGGCCCCCTGAACCACCAAAATAACCGGTTTTTGAATCACTGTTTCGATAAAATAGTTAAGTTGCTCCGCCCAATCTTCGGGAGTATAGGCAACTCGCGGCATATCGCCTTCACCGCATCCGAGTAGATCGGGATTATAAATTGGCTGGCTATAGCCTTGATTGCGCCACTGAGTAATAAATCGATCCCAAAATCTGCGGGATAATCCCACACCAATCGGATGGAGAAGCAGCAGAGGAGTGGTTTGGGGATCGGATTGCGGTGAGGAACTGACTTCATAGGTACAGCGATAGGTTTTCCAGGTATAATATTGGGTCTCTGAAAGGCTTGCATGTTTCATGATTGGTTCCGATGATGATTTAAATTCATGTGTATTCGACACATTCAATCGTTACTCAGATTAAATAAATGTAACAGATTGCCGTAGGCTTAAGGTTTAGGCTGATAAGAGAGGGAAGGATTTCGGGAGTCAATGGGATGATAAGAGTAAAATATCGATCGCGATCCCCTCGTGTGCGAACCTGGGGTTTAATCTTTCGCTATGGTGTAGTGGCGATCTCCATTACCTGTACTGGAACCATTTCCGGATTAGTCAGTGTTTTGGGATCGGGAATTGCCCTCTTGTTAATCACCAGAGGAGATGAAGGAACATCAGCCTCAGTATTTACAGGCATTGCCGCTTGGATCGGATGCAGTAGTTTAATCAGCCTCCTAGAAGGAAATAGCCTAGCATTTTTTACCTCTGGTATCACCTCCTTAGTGCTGTTTAGCCTCGGCATTCTCAAATTCTGGAATCTAATCGAACAAATTGAACGCTCAACTTCTCTGTAGATTGATACAATACAACTATTGCTCCCATCCAACCTTGTCCTGTCAATCTTTAAGGGATAATGACTCAATCCCCCCTTTGTCAATACCTATCTCAATGGGCGAAACTTGAACCCCAACGTTGTCGCCAACGCAATAGCCGCAGCTTTGAACTGATCTATCAAGGAGATTGGTACTCTGTTGCCGATTATCCCGGTAGTCATGGCATGATTATTGTGGCAGTTTTGGATAGTTGTCAAAAACGACAAATGTCCTGTTCCTTTGAATATGTACCCCAATCTTTAGATACACCGGATAAGCTCCAAATCTCCTGTCAATCCGATCGGGTTATTCAACATCAAGATCCTGAAATTCTGACTAAAATTCCAGAATTTTTACTCGAACAATATTTGATAGCTCTGAAAGAAAATAAAACTGTTGCCCAATGTTCTTAGATACGCCAGAAACCCGTTTTTTTGGAAAAGCGGGTTTCTAGATCTCCAGACTAGATTTAAGTTTTGACTAAACTTGCACTCAAGCGTTGCAACGTTAAGCACTCATTTTTTTCATTTACAAATATCGTATCACCTTCGGTAAATTCACCTCGTAAAATCCCCTTAGCTATCTGGGTTTCTAACTCCCGTTGAATGGCTCGTTTTAAGGGTCTGGCTCCATAAACCGGATCGTAACCAACGGCTGCCAGGAAATCCAGAGCAGTATCCGATAGTTTGAGGGCGATTTTCCGCTCTGCTAACCGAGATTCTAAGTGTACTGTTTGCAGTTGCACAATTTCTCGCAGTTGCTCTTTTTTCAACGAATGAAAAATAATTGTTTCATCAATGCGGTTGAGAAATTCTGGACGGAATGTGGAGCGCAAAACCTCCATGACTCTAGTTTGCATTTCCTCATAATTATCGTCATTTCCCGCCAGATCTAAGATGTATTGGGAGCCGATATTAGAGGTCATGATAATAATCGTATTTTTGAAATCTACAGTATGCCCTTGGGAGTCTGTAACCCTGCCATCATCAAGGATTTGGAGCATGATATTGAAGACATCGGCATGGGCTTTTTCAATTTCATCAAAGAGAATGACGGAGTAAGGACGGCGGCGAATGGCTTCTGTTAATTGTCCGCCTTCATCATAGCCAACATAACCGGGAGGTGCGCCAATTAATCGGGAAACGGCATGTTTTTCCATATATTCGGACATATCAATCCGAACGAGGGCTTCTTCGGTGTCGAATAGATAGGCAGCGAGGGCTTTTGCCAGTTCAGTTTTCCCAACTCCTGTGGGACCGAGGAAAATAAAACTGGCAACGGGTCGATTGGGGTCAGATAGACCTGCACGAGACCGTTGAATGGCATCAGAAACGGCAGTTACGGCTTCATGTTGTCCGACGACACGTTGGTGTAATTCATCCTCTAAATTGAGGAGTTTTTGCATTTCCGATTCTACGAGTTTACTAATGGGTATGCCGGTCCATTTGGAGATGACTTCAGCAATATCTGATTCAGTTACTTCTTCACGGAGTAGGGATTTGCCAGTGGTTTGGGATTCAGCAAGATGGGTTTCGGCTTCAGTGAGTTGTTGTTGCAGGGTAGTGAGTTTGCCATACTTTAATTCTGCGGCGCGGTTGAGATCGTAATTACGTTCAGCTTGCTGAATTTCAACGTTGACGCGATCGATTTCTTCTTTTATGTTCTGAAGATTGTCAATCCTGTCTTTTTCTAATTGCCATTGGGAATTGAGGGCATGTTGCTGTTCTTTCAGGTTAGCGAGATCTTTTTCTAAGCGCTCTAATCGTTCTAAGGAAATGGGATCATTTTCTTTTTGTAAGGAAAGACGCTCCATTTCTAGTTGCAAAATTTTGCGGTCAATTTCATCAAGTTCTTCGGGTTTGGAGGTGATTTCCATTTTTAGCCGGGCGGCAGCTTCATCGACTAAATCGATCGCCTTATCGGGAAGGAAGCGATCGCTAATATACCGAGTCGATAAGGTAGCGGCTGCAACTAGGGAACCATCGGAAATCTTCACCCCATGATGCACTTCATAGCGTTCCTTGAGTCCGCGTAAAATGGATACCGTATCTTCAACGCTGGGTTGATCGACATACACCTGTTGAAAGCGACGCTCTAAGGCGGCATCTTTTTCAACATATTTGCGGTATTCATCTAGGGTGGTTGCACCAATACAGCGCAATTCTCCCCGCGCTAACATGGGTTTGAGCAGGTTACCGGCATCCATGGCTCCCTGGGTTGCCCCTGCACCAACGACAGTATGAATTTCATCAATAAAGAGAATAATATTACCTTGAGAATCCGTAACTTCTTTGAGTACGGCTTTGAGTCGTTCTTCAAACTCGCCCCGATATTTGGCTCCGGCAATGAGTGCGCCTAAGTCTAGAGCGATTAAGGCGCGGTCTTTGAGGGACTGGGGCACATCTCCAGCAACGATGCGCTGTGCCAACCCTTCGGCGATCGCCGTTTTTCCGACTCCAGGCTCCCCAATTAACACGGGGTTGTTTTTGGTGCGTCGCGAGAGAATTTGAATGGTGCGGCGAATCTCGTCATCCCGGCCAATTACGGGGTCTAGCTTACCTTGCCGTGCGGCATCGGTCAAGTCTCGGCCATATTTTTCTAGGGCTTCATATTTGCCTTCAGGGTTTTGATCGGTCACTTTGTGAGTTCCTCGAATGTCGCGAATGGTTTGCTCGAGTTTGGCTTCATCCAGTTTAAAATCTTTGCACAAGCTTTTACCAAAGCGGTCATCCTGGAGAAACGCAAGTAAGAGGTGTTCAATGGAAATATAACTATCCTCATACTGATTCTGATAGGTTTGGGCGCGATCGAGCAAGGTATCTAATGAACGACCGAGATAAATCGATCCTCCCCCGCCCTGGACTTTGGATTGTCGTTGGAGAAAGGCTTCAGTTTGCTCCCGAAAGGCAGGTAGATTCACTTGGGTTTTGGATAGGATATTGGTAGCTAACCCATCTTGTTCGAGAAGCGCTTTCATTAAGTGTTCGCTTTCGAGTTGCTGATGTTGATAGCTTTTGGCTATATCGGGAGTTTGGGCGATCGCCTGCCACGCTTTTTCTGTAAATTGATTGGGATTATTGGGTTGCATAGTCTCTTCAGATACTTTATTTAATGCTTTGAGACCATTGTAAAAAAGACTGGAGTGGCTAGAGATTCGGGATTTACGGCGTTTCAGATAGGTATTTCCCACCCCTGTTATTTAAGATTAATGCTGTCATGGTTTTATCTCCCTAAACCGATCAAAATTTTAACAGATAATTTTGAGCGATCGCCCCTTTTTGAGGCAAGGGGGCAGCGCGATCTCGCCCTTCTCTCATTTCCCCAGTGCGATCGTGGGCGGTTTCCAAATCATATAGAATCCCTTGAATCTAAAGATTACGCTGGTCGATCGTTGGTGACACAATGGATACCGCCTCCTGAATCGAAGATCGCTTCTGCATCGATTAAGTGAACTTGGCGATCGGGAAATAGAACTTCCAGTTCAGATTTTAACTCAGCGTCAATCCTCTCCTCTCCTCCCCAGGCATCAAATCTCCAATTTTGAATCCACAGATTGGTTCCATCCGTCACATAAATGGGGCCATTATCCCGCAACCAAGCATTATCTATTGGCACAATATGCCAAGTGATTTGGGTATTAGGAACCCCTTTTTTTAACAAAAATTGTTTGGCTCTCCTTTGTTCAGCCTCACTACTGGTCAACAGGTGAACCGGTTCGTAATCTTGAATAATATCGATAATTTGGGCAAATTCTGGGCGCATCTCTGACTCATAAGAACTTGGCCATTGCATCCAAGTTCCTGCATGGGTTTCCCACTCGGCAGGTACTCGAATTGTTGGGTTAAACTCGTGCATTTCCTTTCCTCCACTGGACAGACAACCCAGCAGCGTAAACAAGAATACTACGATCAATAGTAACCTATATTTTTTGAGTTTCATGAATGATTAAAGATATAGATAATTTATAGTCTAAGATTTTTTCATGTTATCATAGTGGTCAATGGATAGCACTTCGCCCTAGGGAATAGGAAATAGAGAGTAGCTGGTATTGTTTAGAATCTCAGGCTTCACACTGTACTCCATAGAAGAGAGAATTGCTATAGTGGCCAATGTTATGATGGGTAAAGACTCTATTTTCCATTTCTGATAACTATGATTGCAGCTAAAGATAATTATCCCCATCTCACTCCTGAAGAGTATTTCACTTGGGAAGAAACGCAACTGGAAAAGTATGAATATATAGATGGTCAAGTTTATGCTATGGGAGGTGGCAGCAAAAATCACAGCTTAATCTCCGTCAGATTTACCACTTTATTTTCCAATCACTTAGAAGGGAGTGGTTGTGAAACCGGCAATTCCGATCTGAAAGTTAATATCGCTGAGACTCATCAGTATACCTATCCGGATGTTAGTGTAACCTGTGATGAGCGAGATAAAAATACAAGCCAATATATTACCTATCCCTGCTTAATTGTGGAAGTTTTATCTCAAAGTACGGAAGCCTATGATCGCGGTGGGAAATTTAGGATGTATCGCCAGAATCCTGCCTTAATCGACTATTTGCTGGTTAGTTCGACTCACATAGAAATGGATTTGTATCATAAAAATGATGCCGGAGAATGGATCATCATCAACTATCAAGAAGGAGACACCATAGAACTCAAAAGTATTAACCTCCGTTTTCCCATTGAACAAGTTTATCGCGGCCTGAATTTAACGCCAGAAGCTTGAGTGATTTTCCCCTAGCGCTCTCATCCTCCAATCTGGGACATGGTGCGAGTGTAAGCGCCTTCTGTACCCGATTCCCGTTGTTTGAAATTAATCTCTGGTTTAATCTGTAAGAGATCGGCGACTTGTTGGCATAATTCGGTTAAAGGAACCTGCGATCGCAACTCGCTTTTGAGATCGATCTGTCCAGTTTCATTGAGTAGACAGGGACGCAACCAACCATCAGCCGATAACCGCATTCGATTACAGCGATCGCAGAAACACTCAGACATCTGACTAATAAATCCCAACGTCCCCTGAGCGCCAGGAATTTGGAACACATCTGCCGGCCCATTTCCGCGCACCTCACCCCCTGTTATTCCCCAACGCTCCCGAATTCTTTGGCGTAATTCCTCCGAAGGTATCCAGGCTCGCTCGGTAAATAAATGACCATTGCCAATGGGCATAAACTCGATAAATCTGACATGCCATTGGCGATCTAGAGTTAATGCCGCTAAATTTAACACCTCATGGTCATTCACCCCAGGAATCACCACCACGTTCAATTTTAAGGGGTTGAACCCCACTTCATATGCCTTCTGAATCCCTGCCCATGTTCGTTCCCAGCGACTTTTACCCCGATTTCCGATAATTTTGTCAAATGTCTCTGGTTCTAGGGAATCAAGACTAATATTAATCCGCCTCAAACCAGCATCATACAGGTCTTGCGCTAAGGTATCGAGTAAAAATCCATTCGTAGTCATGGCTAAATCTTGGGTTTGGGGCAGTTGGGCAATTTGTCGCACCAAATCCACCACTCCCGGACGTAGTAAGGGTTCACCTCCGGTTAAGCGAAAGCGGGTAAAACCAAGGGGAATAAAAACCTCTTTCAAGAGGGTAAGAATCTCGTCAGATGTGAGGAGATTTTGACTTAAGATATAGTTGAGTTCTTCATCCGCAGGCATACAATAGTCGCACCGAAAATTACATCGGTCAATTAGGCTGATGCGGAGGTAATCTACTGTATTCATAGATTCAGGAGAATGAAACATGATTCTGGTTTTGAGGTTGCTTTTCAAGCAACAACAGATAAACAAAAATATCAACGTATTATAGCGCTTCGCTCTAGGGAATAGGCAATAGGGAATAGGCAAGAGCTTGTATGGCTTAGGGTTGAAGGCTTCAAGCTGTATCTCATAGAAGGTGGAAATTTATCGCCCACAAAAGGAGGTAGAAGGACGAAATTTACCTACCGAATTGTCCGGTGAATCCATATTGCCTGGATTTAGTTTGAATTTGGATCTTTATGATTGATGTCGCTCATGGCTTCTTTCAAGGTTTCGGTTAAGTTAATGGCAATTGTTGGTCGATCGCCATCGCTACTAACCATAATGATACTGCGGGTTTTATTGTCGATCGCCTCGCAGTCGATCGCCACAGAGACGGTAGGACTGATGGCTAACACGCGAGTGTCATTGATATTTAAGACGGGAACATCCGTAGAGGCGATCGCCTGTGTCGCTCTCTGCAAACACGCCGAAACCGACAGATCTAACCATAATTTTTCGTAGTATAGCGTTGGCCCTGCCCAAGCAACGAAGGGAGAGCTAAGAATAAGAGTGCTAACAGTCGCACCGATCCAATGGGAAACAGTTTTCATAGTAATAGATAATGGGTAATGGGGAAAAGACACTTTAGCAATAGGCAATCTCCCCCTGTCTCTCCATCTCCCCATCTTCCCATTCCCTACTCTTTTAACACTGGGCAATACCTTCGGCTCGGGCTGCTTGTTGCACCGCAGCAGATACGGCAGTCGCAACGCGAGCATCGAATACAGAAGGAATGATATTATGGGGACTCAGCTCAGTGGGACTGACTAAAGAGGCGATCGCCCCTGCTGCTTCAATGCACATTTTGCGGGTAATACTGCGGGCGCGGCAATCTAAAGCACCTCGGAATACCCCAGGGAAGGCTAAGACATTATTGATTTGATTTGGATAGTCACTGCGTCCGGTAGCCATGACTGCTACGCGATCGCTCACTAACTCTGGTTGAATTTCCGGAATGGGGTTAGCCATGGCAAACACGATCGCATCTTTAGCCATCGTACTCACCATTCCTGGGGTCAGCACCCCCGGTACACTCACCCCAATAAAGACATCGGTATTTTTCATGGCATCGGCTAAAGATCCTGACTCCGCCACTGCAAACTCCTGTTTAGCTGCATTCAAATCTGACCGTTTGGTAGACACAATGCCCTTCGAGTCACACATGATAATGGTTTTGGCTCCTGCTTCTTGCAATAGATGGGCGATCGCCACCCCAGCTGCTCCGGCCCCATTGATCGCAATTCGCACCTCTCCCAGGCTCTTTTTCACCCATTTCAGGGCATTATAGAGCGCCGCTTGAGTGACGATTGCCGTTCCATGTTGGTCATCGTGAAAAATGGGAATATCTAACTCTTCTTTCAAACGACGCTCAATCTCAAAGCATCGGGGAGCGCTAATATCTTCCAAATTCACTCCACCAAATACAGGAGCCATCCGTTTTACCGTTTCAATAATCTCTTCGGTATCTTGGGTATCCAGACAAACCGGAAAGGCATCAAGTCCACCAAAATCCTTAAACAGCATGGCTTTTCCTTCCATCACCGGCAGCGCACCCAAGGGGCCCAGATTCCCCAATCCTAGGACAGCACTGCCATCAGTGACAATGGCAACCGTATTATTTTTAATGGTTAAATCAAAGGCTTTTTCTGGATTTTCGGCGATCGCCTTACAAATACGACCCACTCCAGGAGTATAAGCCATAGCCAAGTCAGACTGACCTTTAATGGCGATTTTACTATCAATAGTAATCTTCCCACCCTTATGCAGATCGAACGTTTTATCCGACACATCTAGCACTTCAACATTCGGTATCGATTTAATCCCTTGGACAATCTCCTCTGCTTGTTCCGTATAGCCAGCATCAACCGTAATTTCTCGCAGCGTAAAATCAAGAGTGCGTTCCAAAAGACTAATTTCCCCTAAACTCCCTCCAATAGATGCGATCGCTCCAGTTACCTTGGCTAAGGCTCCGGCACGATTTCGGAGTTTAACCCGAATTTTGACGCTAAAACTAGAGCTAGGATTCAATTTAGTGGCGTGAGATGACTCAGTCATGAATTTCCTCTGATTCAGTAATTAGGGTTGCCGCGATCGGTTCTGGCGATCGTCACTTAGGATACCCCATCACAGGACGCTAATCAGCAAAACAGAACAAAACTTCTTCCCTTAATCATATCTTCACTATTTTCCCGTAGATTGGATTGTCCGCAAGTGAAACCTAACGTAATTTACAAACCAAGAGATTTTAGATAGCTTTATAATATAATTAGTACTAAATCAATACCTTCGACATTTTTCCGTAGCTTGGCTTTCACTAGGCTTAGACAAGGGGCTTAAGCCCCTTTTATCGAGCAGAGTAAAGCGGTTGGACAACGATCTGCGGTGCGGTTGTTTCGGGAAAAAATTAGAGTGATTTTGGAGAGCCAGTCTACATAACGTTTAGATTTAGTCCGTTTTAAGACTTGTCATGGCGATCGCTGCTTGCCGCTCTATCTGCTCGATGATATAATTAACACACTCTACTATAAGCTAGAATAAGCTTGTAATGATAATTTAAACCTTAAGATGAAAATATCCTCCTTATTAACCTGTGGACTTTCTGCTGTACTTAGCTCTTTATTCGTGTTAACTCCAGAGAAAGTACATGCCGTGATTGAGAGGGCGGAATTTCGTCATGTGCAAGCCGAAGTTTCCTATGACCAAAAGGAAGATAATTTTCGAGTTTTAAATTTACGCTTAAAACTTATTCGAGACGGGGAAATCATCTTAAATCAGCCGATCCCTACCCGAAGTGAAGAATTCGATCGCCCCTACTTTAGAGAAAACGATCCCTCCTCTTGGGTTCAAGATTTGGATGGAGATTCAGAACCCGAAATAGTCCTGACTTTCTTTACCGGTGGCGCTCACTGTTGTTTCTACTCCCTCATCTACCGCTACGATCGAGCATCTCAAAACTATACTTACATGACCCATGACTGGGGAGATGGAGTCGCTATACCTAGCCTTAAAGATTTAGATGATGATGGGATAATAGAATTTTACAGCCGTGATTCTCGTTTTGCTTATGCATTTACCTCTTATGCTGATTCTGCTTTTCCTCCACGGATTTGGCAATATCATCAAGACAGCTTGAGAGAGGTAACAACTCGTTTTCCTGAAGAGATTGATAGCTCTGCCACTCAACTCTGGGAATCTTATCAAACCCGAAAGGAAACCTATGGAGATGAGCCATCTAATGTTCGGGGACTTTTGGCTGCCTATTTAGCAACAAAATATTTACTCGAAGAAGCAGAAGATGGCTGGCAACGGATACAGGACGTTTATCTCCATGACGATCGCAGTTCATTTTTTGCGGATTTACGTATATTTCTACAAGAAACTGGATATATTAGTAATGCTCGAAACCCGATCTCGCCAGAAGCGATCGATTTGTGGACAGATCGTTTTTTCTATAGTGTCAATCCCCAACTGTCAGAGCGCAAAATTCGGCCGGATGAAACGGAGTATGTCAGAGAATGGAATGCCATTCAAAGTGTGATGCAAGCTCTTCTCATCCCTCACAATCATAACTGTGAGAGTGGACTAGCCAATTCAGCACTGGCTAATTCAGCGGGCCTTGCCAATTATGATAGTGTATCTCGTAATGGAGTTAACTTATCAAGCAAGGATTTAGATCGGGTTGCTGATGCGATATTTTATGTTCGGAATCCAGAATTAGGCGATCGCCAAATTCAACCAGAAGAAACCAGATTAGCGAATGAATGGCTACGCATTAGGAGAGGAGTGAGTCGATTGCATCCTTGTGATTAGGCTCTTAGACAAGAGTAGAGGAATTTCATGCTCATAACCAGCAAGGTTTTTCAGGAGTAGGAGTGCGATCGCGAACATCTGCAAAAATTTCATCAATTTTTGTCGATCGGTCATTTAAGGAATATTTGTAATTTCCACAATTATTTCTCCTTGGCGCAATTGCTCTAACGCATCAGGTAAAGTCGCCGTCAACAATTCTCGCAAGTTGCGGTTAGTCTCGGAAAATCAGTACGTCGTGCAGCAAAGATCAAACAAGCTTGAATATCAGCTCGTTCTAGATCGGGAAAGTCCTCTAAAATTTCAGTAACGCTAACATTTTCTGCTAACATTCCTAAGTATGGGTGAGGGATGGTGGGGGCGATCGCCGTCAAGCTAGAGTATGATACAATAAAAATAACTCACACATCAGGGAAAACATGGGCATTCGACAGCAGGCAGAAGAGGCCAGGAAAAAAGCCTATCAGAAAGTTATCGCAACTAAACTTCTGGATGGGATCGATCAGCTTTTTAATCGAGCATCTTCTAAACGGCGATGGATTTGGGAATTACTGCAAAATGCCAAAGATGTAGCCAATGAGGAAGTTAAAGTAGAAATTATCTTAACTCCAGACTATGTAGAGTTTAGACACAATGGCAATCCCTTCTCCATTGAAAATATTACCTACTTAATTGAACAAGTTTCCAGTAAAGAGCGCAGACGGGAAGACAACCAAACGCCTAAAACTACAGGAAAATTTGGCACAGGCTTCATGACAACTCACTTACTCTCCCGAAAGGTTGAAATTAGTGGAGTTCTAAAAAATCAGGAAGCTCAAACCTGTATTTACAAGCCATTTAATATTCTTCTCGATAGAAGTCCAACTGACTTAGACGAAATGATCGAAAATGTTGATACTGCGTTTTCGATCTTTGAAGATATTGATAGCGATCGCTCCTATCCTCCCATAGACAACTATCAACCCAATCAAACTTGTGATACTTGCTTTCGTTATGTATTAGATGAAGCTGGCTTTAAAGTCGCTCAAGCAGGTATTGAGGACTTGCATCATGCGATCGCCTATGCACTTGCTTTTATCCCTACCATTACCTCCGTCACCGTATCCGATCAGACTCAAGATCTAACCTATTACTATCAAACTCTTGAGCGTCATCAAATCGATACCCTGTCGATTGTGACAATTGTACAACAAAAGAGTAATTCCGAAGAACACAGACCAACCATTGCGTGCTTATCCAATTCCCTGCAAACCCTTACCCTTGCGGTTGAAGTTGAACCACAAAATAATCAGGTTTATTCGATTCAAGAAATTCCCGATGAAATCCCAACTCTGTTCTGTGAATTTCCCCTAATTGGTTCCGAAACATTTCCCTATCCTGTTGTCATCAATAGTCCCTTATTCAATCCCACAGAACCCAGAGATGGTATCTTACTCAATCCTGATAATCCGATCAAAACCCCTCAGAATAAAGAGCTTTTAGAAGAAGCAAACTTACTCTATGCTGAGTTACTCCATTTAGTTAGTTCAAATTGGTATCAAATTCACTTATTAGCAAAATTTAAAAATACGGCTAAAATTCCCGACAATATTGATGAATCCTGGTATAACTCTAAAATTTTAGATAATTTGGTCACTCAACTCAGTAATACCAGCTTCGTAGATACAGTTGCAGGAATTAGAATTATCCTCAAAGAGGCTCTAATACCTAGCTACAAAAGTAGAGAAAAAGTCCAAAGTTTTGCCCAGCTAGCCTCTGATTTTTATCCCGAATACTTACCCAAACTCGAATATATTCTCGATTGGCACGACATCATAAAATCAGTTTTGGGTCAGAAATTGTCAGAGGAGATCAAATACACTTTTGAAAATTTCCTAGAAGATATTCATAGACTGAAAACGGTTGAGGCACTGGCAGAACATCTCGATTGGAATATCGATCGAACTCTGGAATGGCTTAACTCTGTACTTCAATTTGTTAGGGATAATCATGAAAAGTTACTGAGAAAATACTGCCTTCTCCCTAATCAAAATGGTGAGTTAATCAATAATGAAAGATGCTACTTTGACGATCGCATTCCAGAGGAACTGAAAAATGTGATGAAACTGCTAAGTCTACCCTGTCGAGAAATTCTCTTAGATCGCAGAATCACAGGGTTTAAAAATCAGATTGATCGCAAGGGTGTCAAAAATATTTCTGATGAAATCAATGCATCTATTAAAGCGGCGAGTAATAAAGAAGATGCTTCAGATTATTGGAACTTGAGTCGCCCTATCTATCATCTCATTAGCTATTTCCCTGCCTCAGAACGTCAAACCTCTAGAAAAAATCAAATTTGGGAGTTTGCCCATGATTTTTATCCGGGAGCAATTCCCGATAAGAAATACTTAGAAAATATGAGTTCTTTTTCCTGGACTCTGGTTCATGAATGGATTCTAACCTCGATCGCTAACGATATTGAAAATCAAGAAACCCTTGACGGTTTGGCAAAATATTTTGCTTGGGAGCAAGATAGAGTAATTTTATGGCTAGATCGGTTTGTTTATTTTCTGTATCAACAAGACAAACAAATATTTGAACTCTATTCTCTTCTACCTAATCAATGCGGTAAATTGATGCAGAAGGAAGATCTAAAGAAAGATGAGAATATCCCAGAAGAGCTAAAAGAAGTGCTGGAAATCCTCACTTCTGACTATTGGAATGATTTTCTATTAGATAAGCGATTTATTAATGCTGAAACTCTATTCCATAAAGAAGAAGATATCAAAACCATTAAAGATATTGCCATAGACATTGATGGAGCGCTAAAAACTTGGGAGAGAGAAGATAAAACTGGAGATTCTCAGTTTACCCGGGTAATTACTACATTAATTCAATGGTCTAGTTGTCAATCAGATAATTTGCTTGATCGGATATTCCCTTACTTTTATAGTAATAGAGCTAGTCTATTTTTGAAGACATTGAGTGATACAGAAGTCAGTACCGATATTTTTAAAATTCTCAATCATCAGGACAAACTCTCCGCATTAAGTCGTTTGGCAGAAAATCCAGATGTGTCTGAGCAAGACCTAGAGTATTTTGCCCAAAATTCACAGCAATTCAAAGACTTTCAGTCTGCCAGACAGGACATGACAGATCGAGAATTTGAGAGCTTTAGTCGTTTAGCAAAAGAAATTTCGTTAGATGAGGTTACGTTAGATGAAGTGACCGAGTTGATCGAAAATAAGGAAAAAATCTCGGCGGTCAATCTTTTACAAGATACGGTCGAGCTTGGAGATGATTCCAGCTTAGTTTTTGCCTTGCATGAATTGGGAGTATATGAAGCAGTTATGAATCTGTTTAATCCACCTAAAACGGTGCGGTCTTCAGAAAGATCTAGTTTTGTGACGATTCAAGCATTACCGGTCAATAATGTCAGTTTTTATAAACAAGATATTGCCGATATTGGTCGAGAAGGGGAAGAATTTTTATATCGTCAGTTAGTTGAGGATTTTGGTGAACTTCGCGTCATTTGGCTTAACCAACAGGCTGAACAGCGCCAGCCCTATGATTTTGTGATTCTTGATGGGCAAGGTGCAGAATATTTGTATATTGATGCCAAAACAACGGTGACAGACGAATCCCAATCTGATCGCATCCCATTTTATGTCAGTCAAGCAGAATGGGAGTTTTCCGAGCAGTGCGATTACTATTATTTGGCTCGTATCTTTGGTATTCGAGCGTCCAATCCGAAAATCAAGTTTCTTCAAGTTGTCAGATTGCTACAATAAAAGTCTATGTTTTCTGTTCAACCGCAACGCCATGACTCTCGTAGACTTCCAAGATGAATTTGATATCGTTGTTGTCGCTGCAGGCCATTCCGGGTGCGAAGCAGCCCTAGCCTCGGCCCGCCTTGGATGTCGTACCCTGCTGCTGACGCTGAATTTGGATAAAATTGCCTGGCAACCCTGTAATCCTGTAACCCTGTATACCTAAAAAAGTCACACTCAATATAAATTTTCAAGGAGACTACGGATGCAAAGTACAATATTGGCTCCTAAACCACAGCAAGTTTCCCCAGAAAATTGCATCATTTTACGAAATTTAAGCTGGTCAACTTTTACGACTTTGCTGGTCGAAGTTGGAGAAAATCGTGCTTGTCGGTTTACCTACGATCGCGGAGTATTAGAAATTAGAATGCCTTTAGAAGAACATGAAGAACCCAAACGACTGATTGAGAGCTTTGTAGAAGCGTTAGTCGATGAGTTAGAGATTGAACTCAGAAGTCTGGGATCTTTAAGTTTGAAGCGAGAAGATTTAAGCCGTTTTATTGAACCCGATACTTGCTTCTCTATTCAGAATGAAGCTCTCGTTAGAGGTAGAAGCATTAATCTAGATGAAGTTCTACCTCCAGATTTAGTAGTAGAATCCGATCACACCCATTCCTCGATCGATAAAGCATCGATTTATGCAGCGCTGGGAGTACCGGAACTATGGAGATATACAACAAAAGAAACCCTCGAAGTTTATCAACTGATGGATGGAGAATATCAAAAGTCGGATAAAAGTCTGGCTTTCCCTTTTTTACCTGTGGATGCAATACCGGGTTTTATTGAGCAGAGTAAAGAGATAGGACAGCGATCGGCGGTGCGATTATTTCGGCAAAGAATTCGAGAGATTCTCGATTAACCGATGGCAAAATATCTATTGCTCTTATACTTAAAAAGAGTTAAACTAAATCAAACCTCCAAGGATACTGCGGATGCAAACCACAACATTAGCTCCTAAACCACAGCAAGTTTCCCCAGAAAATCGCGTCATTTTACGAAATGTAAGCTGGTCAACCTATCAAGCATTGATGGCAGATGTTGGCGAGGATCGGGGGTGGAGAATTGCTTATCAGGAAGGAGTGTTAGAACTGAGGATGCCATTAAAAGAGCATGAATTGCCTAAAATCATGATTTCCAAATTGCTTGCTGCCTTATCAGAAGAGCTGGAAATTGAAATTCTGGAACTGGGTTCATTGCTCTTAGAACGGGAAGATTTAACCCGTGCCATTGAACCCGATACTTGCTGTTATATTCAGAATGAATCCTTGGTCAGAAATAAAAACATCGAATTCCCAAACGATCCGCCTCCAGATTTAGCAGTAGAATCGGATCATACTCACTCATCGATCAAGAAATTTATGATTTATTCAGCATTGGGAGTGCCGGAACTATGGAGATATACGAAGGAAACCCTACAAGTTTATCAACTCATTGATGGGGAATATAAACGGTGCGAGCAAAGTCTGGCTTTCCCGTTTTTGCCTTTGGATGAAATTCCCAGTTTTATTGAGCAGAGTAAAGAAGTTGGCCAGCGTTTGGCGGTGCGATTGTTTCGGGAGAGAATTCGAGAAATTTTGGAGAATCAGTCAAAATAAGGTTGAGATCCAATGTTTTTCGGGAGTAGGAGTGCGATCGCGAAAATCTGCAAAAATTTCATCAATTTTTGTCGATCGCTCATTTAAGGAGTATTCGTAATTTCCACAATTATTTCTCCTTGGCGCAATTGCTCTAGCGCATCAGGTAAAGTCTCCGTCAACAATGATCGCAAGTTGCGATTCGTGACATTGCCACAAGTTAGCCACAAAATTTGAGGAGGCGATCCTAAACGACATACCAAGTCAATGAAATCACTGTCTTTCGTCATGATCGCAACATTTTCCGATCGTGCTGCTTCAAAAATTTCGATATCTTGAGCATCCCGAAGTCCTAAATCTCGCAATGCCCTCGCTTCCAAAGCAAACGTTTCTGTTATCCAATTGGCTAATGTGGGGGGTAATTGAGCATCGATCCAAAGCTTCATGCGGTTAGTCTCGGAAAATCAGTGCGTCGTGCGGCAAAGATCAAACAAGCCTGAATATCCGCTAGTTCTAGATCGGGAAAGTCCTCTAAAATTTCAGGAATGCTAACATTTTCTGCCAACATTTCTAAAATATCCGTGACGCGAATTCGCATCCCTCGAATACAGGGACGACCGCCACATTGACCGGAATTTTGCGTAATTCGGTTCAGTAATTCAGGCGTTGAACTCATAACTTTTCTAGGCTGAATGAGTGATTGTTTTGTCTAATTAATTATAGCCTAGAAGCAGTTGAAATCACTACAACCTCATGTGTCTGCAATTGAAGCCTGGTTATCTCTCTTCTGTCACTTTCAGAGGCTTTATCTCCTATAGAGAGAGACATCTTAGGAGTGCGATCGCGAGCATCTGCAAAAATTTCATCAGGTTCCTTTAACTGAGTTCAAATAACAGGAATCTGGTGTAAAGGGCGCGTATAACCCTTACCATATCCCAAATTGGAGGGTAAGCCATCAACTATGATAAAATTAACCATACTCACACATCAAGGAAGATCAAACGTTTATTTACAAGTTTTTTGACATTCTTCTAGATAGAAGCACAACCAATCCAATTTAGATGAAATGAGATGTCAACTCTAACTGATGCACTCGATAGGATAATGAAGTGGCTAGAAATATATAAGC
The DNA here is from genome assembly GCF_982964205.1 of Roseofilum sp. Taxonomy (NCBI): domain Bacteria; kingdom Bacillati; phylum Cyanobacteriota; class Cyanophyceae; order Desertifilales; family Desertifilaceae; genus Roseofilum; species Roseofilum sp. Next base: position 28,386 of record NZ_CEZBFX010000028.1, read on the forward strand.
CTGAATTCGCTGATTCTTTTCAGCCCGGACTCAGTTTCGATGAAATTCAGGCGGGAGAAGAAAAAATTGGATTCAAACTTCCAGAAGAAGTTTATGAACTTTATCAGTGGCGTAATGGAGCAACATTGGATTGTGATTCGTTATTTTTCCCCTTTATAGGTTTTCTCCCTTTTGATGAAGCTATAGAAACCAGCATAAGTTGGAATACTATGATTGCTGAAGAAGAAGAGTTATATCTTAATAAAGAATGGTATCTTAATCAAGAGTGGTGCGCTAAAAGTCCACTTTTTATCTTTATTGCAGATGATGGAGGCTGTTGTGGTACTCCCTTACAAACTCCACCCAACTACCTAAAACCGCCAGTTGTTGAGTTTGGAGAAGGAGACATGCCAGGAGTATACTATGACAGCTTAACAGCCCTGATGTTAACATTTGCAGAATGCTGTGAAACAGGTGCTTACTATATCGACTCAGATGGATTTATTGTTGAAGATGTATCTAAATCAGCTCCCATTATTCAAAAATACAACTCTCAGTTCGGTGAATACGATGAGTTCGGTCGCCTGACGGCGTGGGTGCAAACAGTAATTATTGAAGGGGAAAAGAAAGAAATTAGGACTCAATATGACTACAATAAAATCGCTCCTGTGAAACAGGGATGCATACCCTTACAAGTCGTGACACTTTTGATTGTAGGAATACCGATTCTAATTGTAGGGATACCGATCCTAGTGGCTTATTTTGTTTGGGTGAAACTAATCCAGCAGTCATAGCAGTAGGCTGGACAGAAGAAGACCGGGATTTTATTAAGGGAGAGGGTCTTTCAAGACTGAACAGTAGAAAATCGCTACAATAAATCTATGTTTTCCGTTCAACCGCAACGCCATGACTCTCGTAGACTTCCAAGATGAATTTGATATCGTTGTTGTCGGTGCAGGCCATTCCGGGTGTGAAGCAGCCCTCGCCTCGGCCCGCCTTGGATGTCGCACCCTGCTGCTGACGCTGAATTTGGATAAAATTGCCTGGCAACCTTGTAACCCTGCTGTGGGGGGGCCGGCCAAGTCCCAATTGACCCATGAGGTGGATGCGTTGGGGGGAGAAATTGGTAAAATGAGCGATCGCACTTATCTCCAGAAGCGTGTCCTCAATGCCTCGCGGGGCCCCGCAGTTTGGGCACTACGCGCTCAAACCGATAAGCGCGAATACGCTGCGGTAATGAAAAACATCGTCGAAAACCAAGAAAACCTCGTTTTGCGCGAAGGCATGGTTACCGACTTGGTATTAGGCAAAAACGATGAAATTATTGGCGTAGAAACCTACTTTGGAGTCGCCTTCGGATGTCGCGCCGTCATTCTCACCACCGGAACCTTCCTCGGTGGTAAAATCTGGGTCGGTAAAAAATCCATGGATGCCGGACGAGCCGGAGAATTTGCCGCCGTGGGACTCACGGAAACCCTGAACCGCTTGGGGTTTGAAACCGGACGACTGAAAACCGGAACCCCCGCGCGTGTCGATAAACGCTCCGTGGACTACGGCAAAATGGAGCGGCAACCGGGAGAAGATGAAGCCGGTTGGTTTAGTTTTGACCCAGAGGTGTGGATTCCACGGGAACAGATGGACTGTCATATTACCCGCACCACCGCCGAAACCCATCAACTCATTCGCGATAACTTGCACCTTTCCCCCGTGTATGGCGGATGGGTGGATGCCAAAGGACCCCGTTATTGTCCCAGTATTGAAGATAAAATTGTCCGCTTTGCCGACAAGGAGTCCCATCAAATTTTTATTGAACCGGAAGGACGCACGATTCCAGAATTGTATATCCAAGGGTTTTCTACGGGTTTACCGGAAACGTTGCAATTGAGCATGTTGCGCTCTTTACCCGGATTAGAACATTGTGTCATGTTGCGCCCAGCTTATGCAGTTGAGTATGACTATCTACCAGCAACCCAGTGTTATCCCACACTGATGACTAAGAAGGTAGAAGGGTTGTTTTGTGCGGGACAAATTAATGGTACAACCGGTTATGAAGAAGCTGCCGCTCAAGGCTTAGTCGCTGGAGTAAATGCGGTACGTTTGGTACGCGGACAAGAGCCGATTATTTTTGCCCGCGAACAGAGTTATGTCGGTACACTGATTGACGATCTGTGTACGAAAGAGCTGCGCGAACCCTATCGGATGTTAACCTCTCGTTCAGAATATCGTCTAGTGCTGCGCTCTGATAATGCCGATCGCCGGTTAACGTCTTTGGGTCGAGAAATTGGCTTGATTGATGACCGACGCTGGACTCTTTTTACCGAGAAGCAAGAGAAGATTGCTGGGGAAAAAGAACGCCTCTATGAAACCCGTGTAAAAGAACGCGATCCTGTGGGTCAGAAGATTGTAGCCGATACTGAACAAAAGATTAAGGGGTCAATTACCTTGGCCGATCTGTTGCGTCGTCCCCAATTCCATTATGTAGATTTAGAACGCTATGGCTTGGGAAATCCCGAGTTAGTATCTGAAGAAAAACAAGGGGCAGAGATTGAGATTAAGTATTCTGGCTATATCCAACGGCAACAAAATCAAATTGACCAAATCAACCGTCATGCCAATCATAAGCTACCGGAAAATTTAGATTATTTCCAAATTGAAACTTTGTCCATGGAAGCACGGGAAAAATTAGATCGCGTGCGTCCGTTGACCGTGGGTCAAGCCTCTAGAATTGGCGGCGTTAATCCAGCCGATATGAATGCCCTGTTGATTTATTTGGAGGTACAAAACCGAAAACAATTAACCATTAATCATTAATAATTGTTGATTTTTGTTGCGCTTTAGCTGCTAGAGCTTCCATAACACTAAAGCGCAACGACAAACCTAGCTGTCTCATTCCTCAAACTAGCTGTGCCACGCCACGACTATGCATAGCACAGGAATCAAACAGGCTTTAATCTATCCATGCTGACCCAATATTTTCTCAAAGTCTTTGTATCGATAGATACAAAGAAAGAAGGCTGAACCCCGATACATTAAGCTGACGTTATTTTGATAACGTTTTGTAAACAATATTAAGATCATCTTCAGACCTCTACCTTATACTCAAAGTATTCACAAACCCCAAAATCATAAATCAAACCTAATATGTACCTTTTGAAATCTGACAACTCTTATAAAACGCCCTTAAAAGCTCAAGTGACTCCCATGGATACCAATCGAGAAAATACCCTCTTCAATCAAGCCCCTACGGGGATGCTTGAATGGTCTCTAGAGGGAAAAATTCTCAGAATTAATCCTCAGTTTGGTCATTTGATTGGCTATCTTCCTCAAGAGTTGCAAGGTCATTCGTTGATGGAAATTATTCATCCCGATGATATTGAGGGCGATCGCCCCTTTATCAATCAACTTCTAGAGGGCGAGTTGCAAACCTTCATCCAAGAAAAACGCTATCTGCATCAAGATGGCTCCATGACTTGGGTGAACTTAGCAGTTTCCTTGCTGTACACTAGCCCCTCTACTCCTCCGACATTTCTGGGAGTGGTGACGGATACCAGCGAACACCAAGCTGTCTTACGCGATCGCCGCAAGGCGCAACAAGCGCTCAAGGAAAGCGAACGTCGCTTTCGAGCAATATTCAACTCTGCGTTTGGATTTATGACGCTATTATCTCCAGAAGGAGAAATTTTAGAAGCGAATCACACCATCCTAGAGTTTGCAGGAGTTCAACTTTCCGATGTTATCGATCAAGCTATATGGAATGCTCCATGGTGGCCCCAAGATTATGCCAATCAGGAACAACTCAAAGCTAAAATTAAGCAAGCAGCTAAGGGTAAAACCCTGCGCTGTACGGTTGATTTTTTGGGCATAAACCAGCAAAGTATCACGGTAGACTTTTCCCTCAAACCGGTGATGGATTCCTGTGGGAAAGTGGTAATGCTGATTGCGGAAGGACGAGATATTAGCGATCGCCAAGCCTTGCAAAAGGAACTCGTCTGGCGAGATCAACTCTGGAATGCCTTCTTCAAAGCGGCTCCCATTGGCATGGCAATTCTGGACAAAAAAATGAGATTTGTACAAGTTAACGAAACCCTTTCCAGTACCAATGATAGTACGATCGGCGATCATCTGACAAAAACCATTAGCGAAATTAATCCCTATCGAGCTAAAACCCTCGAACCCCATCTGAGGGAAGTCTTAACCAGCGGCAAACCCCTACTCAATGTTGAAGTTTCCCATGAAACACCACGGTTATCCGGTGTTGTGCGTCATTGGTTAGAAAACTACTTTCCCCTCACCACCGAGCAAGGTCAATCTAAAGGTGTGGGTATGATCTGCATTGATATGACGGCTCGCAAACAGGCTGAACATGCCTTGCGCCATTCTGAATCTTTGTTAAAAGAAAAAAATCAACAACTTCAGGAAACGTTATGTGACTTAAAACGAACCCAATCCCATTTAATTCAGGCGGAAAAAATGTCATCCCTAGGACAAATGGTGGCGGGAGTCGCCCATGAAATTAATAATCCGGTGAACTTTATCTATGGGAATTTGTTACATGCCGAAAACTACATGCAGGATTTGGTAGATATTCTACAATTGTATCAAGACCATTATCCCCAACCCCATCCGGCGATCGCCGAAGCCACAGAAGTTAAAGACCTCGATTTTCTCCTCGAAGATTTGCCGGAACTGCTCCATTCCATGACTGTCGGTACGGAGCGGATTAGAGAAATTGTCAAATCTATGCGCACTTTTTCCCGCTTAGATGAATCAGCGGTGAAGTCGGTTGATATTCACGAGGGGATTGATAGCACCTTACTGATTCTACACAATCGGATGAAGGTGAAACCCGATTATCCCGGAATTGAGGTGATTAAAGAGTACGGAGAATTACCGAAAATAGAGTGTTATGCCGGACAACTGAATCAGGTAGTGATGAATATCCTCAGTAATGCCATAGATGCGATCGATGAATCCCTTTGCTCGAAACAAGGGCATTTACAAGAGGCTCGTGAGGGACAAATTCGGATTGCCACCCAATTGCTGGATGCAAACTGGGTAGAAATTCGCATTCAAGATAATGGCATGGGAATTCCAGAACGGGTCAAACAACACTTATTTGACCCATTTTTTACGACGAAGCCAGTAGGGAAAGGCACGGGTTTAGGTTTGTCGATTAGTTACCAAATTGTGGTCAAAAATCATGGAGGTAAAATGGATTGCCATTCAATTCCAGGGGAAGGAACCGAATTTATGATTCACATCCCTTGTCAACAAGGATAGTGCTGGTAATGGCTAATGGGGAATGAGTGATAGAGCAGTGAATGAGCGAGTTAGGACGGTTAGGTTATTGCCTAGCGCTTCGCACTATATTGTTAACACAATGCTAAATTAAGGCATTGGTCTTAATGCAGGGGAGTTATGGCACGGCAACCTTCTAATCATCCACCAGCAGAGAGTCCCTCTTGGGTGAAACAGCAGACGCTGAAGATCTTACGATCGATGATTAACCGTTTACAGGCGATCGCGGATCGCCTAGAAACTCCTCCCCGTTCTGGTCCCCAACGCCCTATTTTTCCCCTGTGGAATCAGCTTTTAAGCCGGGTACGCGGATGGCTACCCACTCCCTGGAATCGGAACATCAATGATTTTGACCTCACTTTAGCTTTGGGTACAATTCTTGCCCTATCTCTGGCAATCTTCGTTTCCCTTCTTCCCAGTCGTCTCCCAGAAGTCGTGCGAGTCCCCGAAATTCCTGAACCAACTGAAACAATTGAATTACCAGAGGCAGAAGTTCCAGAGATAGCACCAGAACCGGAAACAGCTCCAGAGGAGATCTCACCCGAACCTATCCCTGAAGAGATCCCAGAAGAAGAGAGTCCAGAACCGATAGAAGAAGTCACTCAAGAACCGGAACCCCCAGAAATTACAGAAATAGAAGAACCCGTTGAGCAAGAAGAAGAAGAGGAGGAAGAAGAGGAAGACATTAGCGAACCCATTCCCGTCGAAATTGCGCCACCGCCCCCTCCCGTTCTCACTCCCGAACAACGGTTAATTGTCACTATTCAAGAGCAAGTCAATCGCTTAACTGAAAAATATGAAGAGGGCTTAATTGATTCCCTGCAAGCTAATTTCTTAAATAGCCTCTTAGTGCTAAAAGTCGATCGGCGCTGGTATGATTTACCCCTAGAGCAACAAAAACGGCTGGCTAACGATATGTTGCGGCGATCGCGAAAACTCGATTTTAGCCGTTTAGAAATCGTCGATCTTGACGGTCATTTATTAGCCCGTAACTCTGTTGTGGGAACCCAAATGGTGATTCTTAAAGCCCAAGACTTTAGTGGAACTTAAAGCCCCAGTAACAATTTAGCCGTAATCAGCCAAGAAATCCGGCTTTTTATCACAGAAACCAAGCCTTTTTGGAAATAGTTTTCTCCATCATCAGTAACTGACGCTATGGTATACATATAGCGCTTTGCCCTAGGGAATAGGCTTTTGGTACATAGCTTGGAGGATTCAACACTGTTCCTCATTATAACTCATTCTGATACCGAACATAAATGGTATGAATGAATTTAACTCCAGAAACCGGGTTTCTTGTTTCTCCTTTCGTTTGTATCCGAAACTTTAGTAGAAACCCGGTTTCTTTGCATCCCATTATTCCGGTAAGGGTTGGGGAGTGTCAGTTTCAGTGGTTAACTCTACCTCTGGCTCCCCGTCGGTTGTTTCTTCCCCTTGGGTGGGAACTAGGGCAACTGCTGCAATGGTATCGTCCTTATCTAGCCGTTGCACTAATACCCCAGTTGCACCACGGGATTGTACGGAAATGGCGTTGGTAGATTGGCGAATAATAATGCCACGGGAAGTGACCATCATTAACTCATCGTCAGGGTGAACGATTCGGAGAGCCGCTAACTCATCGTTAGCTTTATGGGATTTAAACTTAGTGGCAATGATTCCTTTTCCAGAGCGGTTTTGTAGTCGGAACTGGTTGACAGGAACTCGCTTGCCATAACCTCTAGTAGTGACGACTAATACCCAGGGGCCGAGGGTGGATGTGGTCTCAATATCTTCGGTTTCTGGCGTATCATTAACCTCTTCTTCTTCGTCTTCCGCCCGATCGACCATTAGCTCACTGAGAACGTTACCTGGAAGGATATCCATGCTGATCAAACTATCGCCGTCAACCAGTTTCATTGCTCTTACCCCGCGTGCGCTTCGACCTAGGGGACGGACTTGATCGGTATTGGTTCTAAAATGAATGGCTTTCCCTTGGGAGGAAGCAATAATAATGCTGTCTTCTTCTGTCGCTCTTCTCACCCAACGCAACTGATCGCCTTCCGCCAGAGAAATGGCAATTAATCCATTGGTGCGAATGTTGCTGAAGGCATCGAGGGCTGTGCGTTTAATGTAGCCGTTCTGGGTGAGCATGACCAAGTATTCATGGTCGCTAAATTCGGAGACGGGGATAATGGAGGTAATCTTTTCATCCATGGGAATGGGCAACATTTGCACCATGGGTGTACCCTTGGCGTTCCGCGAGCTACTGGGGATTTGATAGGCGAGGAGGCGATAGACGACACCGCGATCGCTGAAAAACAGCAGACTATCATGATCGCAACAGGTCAAGAAATGGTCAATCCCATCATCATCTTTCATTTTCGCCCCCGACTTACCGCGTGTTGCCCGACTTTGGGCATCAAAGGTATCGACAGGCATCCGTTTAATATAGCCCTGTTCGGTGATTAAGATCACGGCTTTTTCATTGGCGATCAAGTCCATATCGACGAGATCCCCTTCCGCTTTTTCGATCTCGGTGCGTCGAGGGGTGGCAAATTTTTGCTTAAGTTCTGCACATTCTGCCTTAATCATCTCTAGGATGCGATTCCGGTTGGCGAGAATGTCTTTTAAGTCGGCAATGCGAAGTTGTAGTTGTTCGTGTTCTTGACGGATTTTTTCGGCTTCTAGGGCAGTCAGTCGGCGCAGTTGCATTTGCAGAATGGCATCGGCTTGCAGTTCGGAGAGGGAATAGCGATCGATCAATTCTGTTTTAGCGGTGGGAGTATCGGCAGCGTGGCGAATGAGTTCGATAATTTGATCCAGGTATTGCATGGCAATCAGCAAGCCTTGCAACAGGTGGTCTCGCTCTTCGGCTTTGCGGAGTTCGTATTGGGTGCGCCGAGTGATGGTTTCGACGCGGAATTCTAGGAAGACGCTGAGGAATTGTTTAATCGAGAGCAGTTGGGGGTCATTGTTGACGAGTGCCAACATATTGGCCCCAAAGTTGGTTTGCAGGGGAGTTTGTTTGTAGAGGTTGTTGAGAACAACCCTGGGATAGGCATCGCGCCGCAGTTCGACGACGATCCGCATTCCGTCGCGATCGCTCTCATCCCTAATATCAGCAATACCTTCAATTCGTTTATCATTCACCAGTTCGGCGATCCGCTCGATCAGGGCAGCCTTATTCACTTGATAAGGAAGTTGGGTAACAATAATCGCATCTCGCGAGGGTCGTCCCCGGTGTTCAATGGTTTCAATGTCAGCTATGCCCCGCATGGTAATCGAGCCACGCCCCAGGGTATAAGCTTCTTGGATGCCGGAGGTTCCCAGAATTTTGCCGCCTGTGGGGAAATCGGGCCCGGGAATATACTGCATGAGTGCAGTATCGGTTAAATCTGGATTGTCAATCAGGGCGACTAAGCCATCAATCAGTTCTCCCAGGTTATGGGGGGGAATATTCGTTGCCATCCCAACAGCAATACCCGCCGAACCATTAAGGAGTAGTTGGGGAACCCGTGCCGGGAGAACGATGGGTTCTTGTTGCGATCCATCGAAGTTATCGATAAAGTCTACCGTTTCGGCTTCGATATCTTGTAGCATGGCTTCGGTAGAGATCGCTTGCAAGCGACATTCGGTGTACCGCATGGCTGCTGGGGGGTCATTGTCTACGGAGCCGAAGTTCCCATGACCATTAATGAGGGGCGATCGCATAGAAAAGTCTTGAGCCATCCGCACCAGAGCATCATAAACGGCTGTATCACCGTGGGGATGGTATTTACCGAGGACTTCCCCGACGACACGGGCACATTTCCGGAAGGGGCGATCGGGAGTTAATCCCAACTCGTGCATGGCGTATAAAATGCGGCGGTGAACCGGTTTGAGTCCATCCCTGGCATCGGGAAGCGCTCGACCTACAATCACGCTCATGGCGTATTCTAGGTATGACCGGGACATCTCATTTCTTAAGTCCGTGGGCACAATCCGATCTAGGGGGGTACTCATACGGGGCAAAGCTCCATGCAGAAAAACAATTCAGAAACCACAACACCTGGTATTCCCCCCCAAGTATGGGGTTTGAGCCTACCAAGTTATGAGTGTTTACTTATCAAATTTTAACATATTTTCAGATTCAAGCCGTACTCTAGGAAGACGACTAAAATTGACAAAACAGAAATTAAAGTGTAATAATAGTGGATTGTCTGCTTAATCCCTGCTCGGATCGGGTACAAGCATCCCCAAATGCTGGTAAACATCAGCTACCTGTACGGCAACCCCAAGGAACCAATATCCTATGAGTTACGCAATTATTGAAACGGGTGGTAAACAACTGAGAGTTGAACCCGGTCGCTTTTATGACATTGAACTGCTGGCAGTGGAACCAGAACAAACGGTTGCCATTGACCAAGTATTGTATATTCAGCATGGCGATGATATGCATGTGGGACAACCCCTGGTCAGTGGCGCGACGGTGGAAGGAACGGTAATGCGTCATTTTCGCGATCGCAAGGTTTTAGTCTATAAAATGAAACCGAAAAAGAAAACGCGCAAAAAACGCGGACATCGCCAAGAACGCACCCGGTTGATGATTAATTCCATTAACGTCAATGGAGAAGTGTTAGCCTCAACTCCAGCCCCTGCTGAAGCCTCTGACGAAGCTTAATTGCAGTAAAGTTTGTACACTAGATATACACGAAGTAATCGATCTCAAAACTCCTATGGCACATAAGAAAGGAACCGGAAGTACACGTAACGGACGCGACTCGAACGCCCAGCGCTTGGGTGTAAAACGTTATGGTGGAGAAAATGTTCTCGCGGGCAATATTCTCGTCCGTCAAAGAGGAACGACCTTCCATGCTGGTAAAAATGTCGGTGTGGGGCGCGATTACACTCTGTTTTCACTAATTGATGGTATTGTTACGTTTGAGCGTAATGGTAGATATCGTAAAAAAGTGAGTGTTTATCCCGCTGAAGCGACTTCGTAAATAACCCACGGTGAATCATTCACCTGTTGAATAAACTTCACGTAAAGGTTGAGTTGGTGTTGAGCATAACTCAACCTTTATTGTTTTCTGATCTTTATCGCGATCGCCAACCCAATCTGGCTCCATTGTCCATATACTCTTGCATTTTCTCTCGCAGAGATTTCACCGTATCCAAGTGCGACCTTAATTCCACCACAAAATCAGGACAAATATTAGCAAATATTCTCTTTTGTTCTTCATTCAATGCATCCCAACGCTCTTGACTTACCCAAGACGCATCAGGAGAGAGATTGGCACTATTGGGTAAAATAAATCCAGTAGAAGAGTCAAAGACTTTCCCTAGTTCGCCTGCATTGCACCACCATACATAAAACTCTCCAGAAATACTGCTCTAATCTTTTCCCGAACTCACTTGCTATAGAATGAGGATAGCTCTTTCCTCAGTGCCCTCACCCCTCCATCATGGTTTCAGTTCACCCCCAAATTGAGTATCCAGAAAGTGACGGTTTATCCTTGGCTGATAGCACGATCCAATTTCGCAATATTACGACCATCCAAGGCTGTTTGGATGTTCTGCGCAACCAAAGCACTTTATCTTTATCCGTAGATACTGTGCAGGATTATCTCGATTAATTGCCCTCGCTATGTCCTCAATTGAATCGAAACAACATTTTGGTATTAATGAGAGATTAGGCAGTTTGGTGCTCTCCCTCTTTGGAGGATTGTTCATGGGAATAACGACTGCTCCAATTAACGCTTGGCCTTTAGCTTGGATTGCTCTCATCCCCCTCTGGATCTTGGTTCGGCGCTCAGATTCCTGGAAACAAACCCTTAGCTATGCTCTGGTTTGGGGAATTGGATTTCATGGGGTAGCCCTATTTTGGATTACGGGAATTCACCCCATGATGTGGTTAGGGGTTCCCTGGTTAGCGAGTTTGGCGATCGCCCTCAGTGTCTGGATCTTTATTACCCTCTGGGGAAGCGCTCTAGTGGCCCTGTGGGCAATACTATTTGCCCATTTTACCCCTGAAAAAAGTAGCGCGTATACGGTTTTATTCGGAACGACTTTGTGGTGTCTCCTAGAAGGGATTTGGAGCCATTCTAACCTTTGGTGGAGTTCCCTCTCCTATACTCAAAGTCCATTTAACTTAGCTATTTTGCACCTAGGGCAACTATCCGGGCCAAATACTATTACAGCCGCTTTAGTCGCTTTCAATGGCTTAGTTGCAGAGTTTATTCTCAGTAGAATATATCATAAAAACCAGAAAGAATCAACCCAAATTTGGGCATTGATCCTGCTTTTTGCGACCCATGCAACCGGCTATTTTCTCTCTCAGAAATCCTTAGCCACACAACCCGGAGAAACCTTCAAAGTTGGCATTATCCAAGGCAATATTCCCAATGAAATCAAACTCTATTCCCAGGGATGGCAAAACGCCATAGCTGGCTATACCCAAGGATACGAAACATTAGCTGCCCAAGGGGTTGATATTGTTCTCACGCCTGAAACTGCCTTACCCTTTCTGTGGACGAATCAGAACCGGGGCTATCCCCCTTTAATCAAAGCCATCCAGAACTGGGGAACTCCGGTGTGGGTGGGTGCATTTGGGCAAAATGGCGATCGCCTCACCAACAGTCTCTTTACCCTAGATGAAAACGGTGAAATCATCAGTCAATATGATAAAATGAAACTCGTTCCTTTAGGTGAATATATCCCCTTTGAAGCAGTTATTGGCCGACTGATTAATCGCCTCTCCCCTCTGGAAGCCACCTTAGTAAAAGGTTCCCCCAATCAAGTAGTGCAAACCCCAGTAGGACAAGCCATTGTTGGCATTTGTTATGATTCAGCATTTTCCCAGGTTTTCCGTCGCCAAGCAGCACAAGGAGGAGAATTTATCATTACTGCGTCTAACGATGCCCATTATACGTCCGCCATGCAATGGCAACATCACGCCCAAGACGTTCTGCGAGCCATAGAGAGCGATCGCACCACCATTCGTGCCACCAATACCGGCTATTCTGCCCTTGTCGAACATAATGGTAAAACTCGCTGGGTTTCTAATCGCAACACCTATGAAATTCACGCCAATACCATTGAGCGTAGAACCACCAAAACCCTATACATCCAATGGGGAGATTGGATCGCCCCCCTGCTCGGTTTTTTAACCCTAGCCAGTAGTGTCGCGACTGCGCTAAAATAGCCCCTTACAAACGAGGGGGACGAGGAAGAGATAGATGAAAGACATAAGTGTAGAACGCGTTTTCCCTATTGCCTATCCCCTCTTCCCTTCTCAAAGATTACCGAGAGATTATTCGCTGGCATTTCTATTGTTTCTAGATGGCGCAAATCATGAGCTTGGGCAACCTCAATCACATCCTCTAAATTACGCACGCCCCACACTGGATTAGAGGAGCGCAAAGAGCGATCGAAAGTAGCATTGCTTGGAGCCGTATGTTCTCCCTTTTGTTTATAAGGGCCATAGAAATATAAAATCCCTCCAGAAGGTAAAACGTGTTGAGCGCCTGTCATCAACCCTAAGCACACTTCCCAGGGAGAAACATGAATCATATTAATACAAACTATAGCCGTAATTTCCGCTTCATAGCCGTTTAAAGCCCAAGGTGGGTTTTGGGCATCTAAACGAATTGGAGGATACAAAAAATCACAAGGATGTACCTTCTGCCAAGCCTTAATGCTCTCTAGTAACTGTGGATTAAATTCCGAAGGCAACCAAGATCGCGGTTGTAAATGAGAGGAAAAAAACACCGCATGTTCACCCGTTCCACTTGCCACTTCTAAAACAGTTGCCCTAGGGGGTAAGACTCGCTTTAAAACCTCTAAGATCGGTTCTCGGTTCCGTTGAGTTGCCGGGGCATGTTGTCGTAAATCAGCAGTCATACATTGAAGATAGAATTAAATTTGGGTAATCTTCATTTTAAGAGTAATCGAGTCATCTTGACAATCTGTTTTGCCTATGCCATGGTGTACAGAATATTATTATCGGGCAAGTATTCTTATGATTTCCTTAAAAAAAAATCAGTTTTTTCCTTGATTTTAATCTCCCTGATTTCTACCCCTCTTTTAATGAGTTGTGATTTAGCTTCTAACTCGGAAATAATTGCCACAGAGAAAGAAAAATCGAGCAATGAACAAGCCGAGAGCTGTGCCCCAGAAATAACTGAATTAACGTTCGGAATTTTAGCGGCTGAATCAGAAGAGACTTTAGATGCATTTTGGACTCCTTTGTTAGAGAAAATGGGAGAGGCGATCGCTAGGCCAGTTCTGCCCTTCTACGGAGACTATGGTAGCCTTATTACTAGCATGGGAGAAAAAAACATTCAAATCGCCTGGTATGGAGGGAAATCCTATATCGAAGCCGCAGAAAAATCCCAAGCCGAAGCTTTTGCTCAAACCGTAAGCAGTCAAGGCTATTTAGGGTATTATGCCCATTTGATGATGCATAAGGATCATCCTTTGCTAGCGCAAATCGATCTAGAACAGGGGGATGGGAATAACGTGGTTTTCCAAAATGCCGAGGATCTGACCTTTGCCTTTAATGACAGCCAATCTACATCGGGTTTCCTCGTTCCGACTTACTATTTATTTATTCAAAATAATCTCGAACCTCAAGCGATATTCAAATCGGTATCATTTTTAGGCTCCCATGAAAATACAGCTTTAGCAGTTGCTAATCAAGAAGTCGATGTGGCGACGAATAATAGTGAAGCGCTACAGCGCTTAAAACAATCTAATCCAGAAGCGTATGAAAACATTCGCGTGATTTGGACTTCTCCCGTGATTCCTGGAGATCCCTTAGCCTATCGTCAAGATTTACCCGATTGTCTGAAAACAGCAATTCAAAACTTTTTCTATCGATTTACTGACCGAGAAATCTTAGAACCTTTAGTTTGGTCTGGATTTGATCCAGCGAGCGATCGCACCTGGAATGTCATTCGAGAACTGGAAGTTGCTAAACAAATCCAACGTCTTAAACAAGATGATACCCTGAGCGAAGCTGAAAAAACGACTAAACTAGAAGCATTACAGCAACAGCTTAAAGAATTTCAGTAAGCAATGTCTATCCGTTTTAAATTCATTCTGGTTACCCTAGTGTGTTTGGTGGTCGTCATGGCTACTGGCGCTTGGTATATTAACCAACTTCAAGCTCAGGTTTTGGAAAAAGAAGCTCAAAATCGCACTGAATTAGTGCTACATTTCACCCAAGCGACCCAAGACTATATGACTTATTCCCTGCGACCTGCTGTAGAGCAAATCACAGACCATGTACCCATTGAAGTCTTATCTGCCAATTTTGCTACCCGTGAAGTCGTCGAAGAGTTTAACTTAGCTCTGCCGGAATACATTTACAAAGCCGCTACCATTAATCCCACCAATCCTATTGATACAGCAAATGAATTTGAAGTGAGTATTATTGAAAAATTCCGTCAAAATTCTACACTAGACAAATTGACCGGTTACACAACGTTAGATCAGGAAGAACGCTTCTATTCAGCCAGTCCCGTCCAGGTTTTCGCCAGTTGTCTGCGATGTCATGGAGACCCAAAAGTTGCGCCTAAAAGCATGATTCAACGATATGGTTCTATCAATGGCTTTGGATGGCAAGTGGGCGATATTGTGGGGGCATTAATGATTTATGTTCCCATTGCTGATTTACGGGCTAATTTTGCATCTACGTTACACGATCTATGGATTGCTTTTGGAATCTTAACTTTCGTGGCTACTCTGGTGATTTATTTTGGGTTTGGTCAATTGGTTGCCTATCGTTTAATCCGCATTTGTGGAGTCATGAGTGAAACGGCAGCTAACCCCACCTCTAAGTTAACCCTTCATGACCGCAGTACAGATGAAATTGGTCTGATGGCGCGGTCATTTAACCGAATGGCTGAATCTCTCTATCTTCTCTATACCCAACTTGAAGATCGGGTACGAGAACGAACCGCCCAGTTAACGCAAGCCAATGCCAAAATTAAAACCCTTAATAAGAAGTTACGGGTTGAAAACACTCGCATGAGTTCAGAGTTAGAAATCCTCCAACAGATGCAATCCATGATTTTACCTAAGCCAGTCGAGTTAGAGCAAATCCAAGATTTAGATATCTCTGGATTTATGCAGCCTGCTGAAGAAATTGGAGGAGATTATTATGATGTTTTAGAAACGGATGGAGTTGTGACTATTGGTATTGGAGATGTCACAGGTCATGGTTTGGAAAGTGGAATTTTAATGGTGATGACGCAGACGGCTATTCGGACTCTGAAAGAAAGTCAGCAAGAGGATACTGTAAAGTTTTTTGATATCCTGAATCGCACCCTCTACCGCAATGTACAGAGAATGGAAGCAGATCGGGATTTAACCTTATCGATTTTGAATTACGATCGAGGAAATCTGCAAATTATAGGGCAACATGAGGATGTGATTGTTGTTCGAGAAAATGGAGAGATTGAGCAGGTGAGTACGATGGATTTAGGAATTCCCATTGCTTTTGATGAGGAAATTATTCCGTTTTTAGATCGGGTGTCTGTAGAGTTAAATCCTGGAGATGGTATTGTTCTTTATACTGATGGGATTACGGAAACTGAAAACGATCGGCAACAGGCCTATGGAATAGATAAGTTATGCGATGTGATTCGTCAGCACTGGGATCTAAGCGTTGAAGAGATTAAACAAGCGATATTGAATGATTTTTATGGATTTATTGGGGAACAAAGTCTGGTGGATGATATTACGGTTTTGGTCATTAAGAGAAAAGTAACTTCTAATTCCTTGTAGTTAATGATTAGTTTTTTTGTGCTATAATTAAGGATTAGAGGAAATTCTGATATCATACTGAAAGGGGAACAATGACGATTACAGAACTACGAGAGGATGATTACTGTATTCAATATGATTCCTCGTTAACTACGGTGTTCTTTGAGGGAAAATTAAGCCTGAGAGATCCTTCGGAGTACAGTCATATCAGTGATTTCCTAGAAGATATTGTTCATTCTAAAGCAGGAGATTTAACGTTAGATTTTCAGAACCTGGAATTTCTGAATAGTTCGGGGATTCGAGTTCTGTCTAAATTTGTTGCTAATCTCCGAAAAAATGCGATAGATATTCAGCTTACGGTGTTAGGGTCAAAAGAGTTTACCTGGCAAAGCAAATCTCTACGGAACTTGCAGAAGTTTATGCCCAGTTTAGTTTTGAATATTCAATAATATGGTAACCCAAAAATTCCCCCTTGAGATTTCTGAGGAGCAGATGGCCCAGTTTTGTCAACGCCATCACATTCAGAAACTATCTTTGTTTGGTTCGGTATTGAGAGATGACTTTACCCCAGAGAGTGATGTAGATTTTTAAGTTGCTTTTGAACCGGATCGTATTCCCGGTTTGATTCGTTTGGCGGGAATGGAAATTGAGTTATCTAACTTAATTGGACGGAAAGCCGATTTACGCACAGCAGGCGATTTAAGTCGTTATTTTCGGGAAGAAGTTATAGCTGAAGCGGTCGTACAATATGTCAAACCATGATGATGAAACTCGGCTATGCCATATGTTAGATGCGGCCAAAGAAGCCTGTGGCTTTACTCAAGGCAAAACGAGAGCGTCTTTAGATAGCGATAGAATGCTGACGTTATCCTTAATTAAGCTGATTGAGATTATTGGCGAAGCAGCATCTAGAGTTTCAAAGGAAAAGCCAGCTGAGTTATCTGAGTTGCCTTGGAGTCAAATCATTAGCATGAGAAACAGATTGATTCATGCTTATTTTGATATCGATCTAGATATTCTTTGGCAAACTGTGTATGAAGATTTAAACCCACTGATTACAGAATTAGAAAAAGAGATTGATTAATTTGTGACTATTACCTATTACCGATTTTTCAATTGATTTAATCGCTCGATCGCGTCTCCCAAGGCAGAAGTTAAATTCTGGCGAGTTTGGGTATGTTGCTCCTTTTCAGTTTGCAGAGCTTGGGATAGGCTGTTGACCGTTTGTAAGAGTCGATCGCGCTCTTGTACGATCTCTACTAACTTAGCCTTGATCTCCTCCACAGACTCAAGCTTCTCTACCTCCTCTTCCACGGGGGTAACTTCCCCCGATAACTGGGGTTGGGGTTGCTGCAAACTCTGCAACTGACCTTTAAGCCGTTTGATTTTTTGCCCAGCTAGTTTGGTATCATTTCGGCGTTGTTGAGCCTCCGTTTCATACAAGCGCTGCCAATTGGCAGCACTCGCATAGGCCCGATCGCACTCTTGTTGCAAATTCATCATTTGCTCTTGCAATTGACGAATTTGCTCTAACCACTGTCGGATATCATCAGCCATAGAACCATTCAATTAACGTGGGGGGAGCTGGTAACACAATCATCACTAAAATCACCAAAGCCAATAATCCCAAGAAATCCCGCCCATTATCCAATTCTGTCACATCATTTAACGCCGGTTCATCGGCGATCGGCATTAACAATAAAAAGATTGCCCACCAGAGGAATTCCTGATGCAAAAATGCCAAAATCAGCACCAATAACCGAGAGATCTGACCAATAGCGACGGCTGTTCGTTGACCAAACATGGCATGAACCACATGGCCACCATCCAACTGACCCACGGGAACTAAATTCAAGGCTGTAATCACCAAACCTAAAAAGCCAGCCACAGCTACTGGATGCAAATTCACCGCCATATCGGTCGTTAACTGATTTCCCAGGGCAATTTTACTGAGGATAGCTAACAGCACCGTCGCTTTAGGATTAAGAGAATCAAAATTAAACATGCTGGTATTTTCCGAGGCAGAAATCACATCGGACTGGGACAACCCCCACATAAAAATAGGAATCGTGACCATCAAACCCGCCAAGGGACCAGCAATTCCCACATCGAACAGAGCCTTACGATGGGGTATGGGGGAGCGAATTTGGATAAAGGCTCCAAAGGTTCCTAGGAAAAAAGGAATGGGGATAAAATAGGGCAGAGTTGCCTTAATTTTGTATCGACGAGCCATGAGATAATGGCCCAACTCATGGATACCCAAAATGGTCATGAGGGCGATCGCATAAGGCAAACCAGGAGCCAAAAGACTGGGATTTTCCAGCAATAAATTGGGATTCTCTTCGACTTCTGGGGACACGAGATCGGAAAAAGCCAGAGTTCCCATGAGTGTGGTGGTTAAGATGGTTAGAGCCAACAATCCTAAAGCCATCATCGGTCGAGTCAGACGAGGTTGGGGAGATTTCGCCTGAAACTGGGGATTGGGAATTAAGACAAAAAACGGCTTATCTTCAAACCCTTCTTGAAACACAATCAAAAAGCGATCGCCAAAGTGAGCCTCGATTTTCTCCCGTACTGTCTTATAGGCTACGTCTGAAGAGGTACGCAACTGACCGCGACAAACCACCACCTGGCCCTTACACTCTGTCTCATGGAGGGCATAGGCAGACCACGGAAAACACTGTTCCAATTGGCGCTGCTCTTCCACAGTCAAGGTAGGGGGAGGGGCAATCCTAGACTCCTGTTCTGACTCGGCAGTATCCCGCTTCGGTGGCGAAGACCGGCCGACCTGAATCAGATACAAATACAACAGAGAAGAAAAAACAAACAAGGCAATCATCACCCCCAAAGGCGGCGGTTGATCTTCCCCTTGAACCCATATCCACACTGTCCAGGCCAAAGCCGGAGTCATCATCACCAACCACAAGATCCACACCGGAGTGCTTGTGCTGCTGGCCACACCACGCTGCACAATAAAATAAGTGATCAGTCCAAGCAACAATAGAAATAACAAAGTCATGGCATCTTTAAATTATGCAAATCCCAAGGAGCAGAGCCAGCATCCAAAACAACCTAGAGTTATTTTAGAAAACCGATTTGCCTTTCCCCCTAATCGAGAGACCTTGGGCGCAACCTCCTATTTTATTGTAGGTAACTCAGTGAATATCCTCATTGACTGTCCCGCTTGGAATCAGACAAACCAAGACTTCTTACAAAACCAAGGAGGAGTAAAGTTCCTGTTTTTGACCCATCGGGGAGCGATCGCCAAAGTTCGTGAAATTCAACAAACGTTTAACTGTGAAGTTATCATCCAAGAACAGGAGGCTTATCTTTTACCCAATTTGAGTGTAACCCCATTCCAGCACGAATTAACGTTTTCTGACGAACAAATCCAAGCCTTATGGACTCCGGGCTATTCTCCCGGATCGTCGTGTCTCTACGATCCGGCTCTAGGGGGAATCTTATTTACCGGTCGCCATCTACTCCCCAATGCACAAGGCTATCCCACCCCCCTACGCACGAGCAAAACCTTTCACTGGAAGCGACAATTAGCCAGCGTCGAACGGTTGTTAGATCTATTCAAAGATAAACCCCTAGAATATATCTGTCCCGGAGCGAATACCGGCTTACTGCGCGGTCAAGGAGTCATTCGAGGATGGGGAGATGGGGGGATGGGGAGATGG
>NZ_CEZBFX010000029.1:0-46567 GCF_982964205.1 Roseofilum sp.
GTGGATTACACAATCTCTATTTTGTCAAGACCTTTAATTGATGACACGCCCTAGACTTTGGGGAAAATTTCTTCAAGTTCGTTAAATCAGGGTTTGGAGGCGAGCAATCAGGGGTTCTGCCTTAATCACGCCTTCAATTTTATCGACGGTTTTCCCCTGTTTAAAGAGGATCAGGGTCGGCAGAGCTTCCACCTGGTACTCAGAAGCGAGTTGGGGGTATTTATCTGAATCAATCTTCACGACTTGGAGAGCTTGGCCCATCTGAGTCTGTACTTGCTCCAAAATTGGCACCATTATTTTGCAGGGGCCGCACCAAGTGGCGTAGAAATCGACCAAAACTGGAACATCGGATTGGGCCAGGAGGTCAGCAAAACTCTTAAATTGTTTGTTAACCGCCATATTATATCAATTAAAAATTGGGTATGGGTTAAAGCAGAGTTACTTCTAGCAACGCTAATACAGGCTCTACAGGGCTACTCTCACCCATTTTACTTCCATTCGATGGTAGCAAACATTTAAGGATTTAATCTCAAATTCTGCAAAAGTTAGGCAATTCCCCCCGTTCTAAGGCAAAATGCCCTCAGCCTAACTTAAGAAATAGCAGGAGAAGTGGTTTATGGGAAACCAATTACAAAATCAAGTGGCCTTAGTAACCGGAGCGTCTAGGGGAATTGGTCGGGCGATCGCCCTTTCCTTAGCCGCAGAAGGGGCGAAAGTAGCAGTTAACTATGCCAGCTCTAGCGGTGCAGCCGAAGAAGTCGTCAGTCAAATCAAAGACCAAGGAGGAGAAGCGATCGCTCTCGGAGCGGATGTTTCCCAAGCAGAAGCCGTTGATACTCTGGTTAAAGCCGTTATGGATGAATGGGGACAGATTGATGTCCTTGTCAATAACGCCGGGATTACCAGAGATGGCTTACTCCTACGGATGAAACCGGAAGACTGGCAAGCCGTCATTAACCTCAACCTGACCGGAGTATTTCTCTGTACCCGTGCCATCAGTAAAATCATGATCAAAAAACGTCGAGGCCGAATTATCAACATTGCCTCGGTTTCTGGACAAATGGGAAATCCAGGTCAAGCCAACTATAGTGCCGCCAAAGCTGGAGTAATTGGATTTACCAAAACAGTTGCCAAAGAAATCGCCACTCGTGGCGTAACCGCTAATGCGGTTGCTCCTGGTTTTATCGCTACCGACATGACCAAAGATCTAGCAGCAGATGAAATCCTGAAACTGATTCCCCTGGGTCGCTATGGTCAACCCGAGGAAGTCGCGGGAATGGTGCGTTTCTTAGCGGCCGATCCCGCCGCCGCCTATATTACGGGTCAAGTCTTTAACGTTGATGGTGGTATGGTGATGGCCTAATGTCTCGATCCGGTTCGAGATCGGACAAGGGGCCCCTAGCCCCTTGTTGAAACTTGGGAGAACTAATCGCCCAAACAAATTCCTAGACCTCTGGCTGTTTTCACCAACGTGCCTTCAGGATCGACGGTTTGGTAATCTTTAATTGCATCTGAAATGGGCACACTCACGACTTTCCGATGTTGCCAAGTTACCACGTGATCGTACATCTCCTGAGCCACTAAATCGACGGCTGCTACTCCAAATGCCGAAGCCACCAGGCGGTCAATGGGTGCAGGAATCCCTCCCCGTTGGGTATGCCCTAACACCGTCACCCGTGTTTCTGCGCCGATTTCCGAGGTAATCCCTTTAGCAATCTCCTGCCCAATACCTCCATAGCGACTCTCTCCGAGACCAACCACATTGGTCATCGATCCACCTTCAACGCTTTTCACCGCTTCAGAGACAATCACCAGAGAATAGCTTTTACCCAGCTCTCGACGGTTAACAATGTGCTTACAAACCTTCTGAATATCGTAGGGAATTTCGGGAATCAGGATCACATCTGCACCACCAGCAATTCCAGCACTGATGGCAATATGACCCGCATCCCGGCCCATCACTTCTAGAATTAAGACTCGGCTATGGCTGGCGGCAGTAAATTGGAGGCGGTCTAAGGCTTCTGTGGCAATATTAACCGCCGTTTGGAAGCCAATGGAGCGTTCGGTAATGCCAATGTCATTATCAATGGTTTTGGGGATACCGATAATGTTCATATTGCCTTGTTGGGCCAGTTTACGCAGAATAGCTAGAGATCCATCTCCACCAATCACTAATAGGGCATCAAGCTCTAATTGGTGATATCCTTCGATCATTTCTTGGGAGCGATCGAGTAATGTCCCATCGGGCATGGGATAAGCGAAAGGGTCACCCTTGTTGGTGGTTCCTAATATGGTTCCGCCAGTGAGCAATAATCCACGAATGTTTGTACGGGTTAATTCTTTCACTTTTGGAGGACGCTCCAATAAGCCTAATGTGGCTTGATGAATTCCAAAGACTTCATAACCGTAGGTTCCTATGGCATGATAGACCACAGCCCGAATCGCAGCATTGAGACCTGCACAGTCTCCGCCACTGGTCAAAATACCAATGCGTTTTCCCATAACCTTGTGTCCTCCGGTAGCCTTTAAGTTGAATGAAGACAAAGGGCTAAGTAGCCCTTACAGGAGTAAATTAAACTCAAATTCTCTCAAAGTTCGATAACCTCAACTTGACTTAATCTTTGTTCTTTCCTAACTTACGATCCCCCATGACTCATTCTCGCGATCCCCAATCTGAAGCCTTGGACGATATTTCTCCTGCATCCTTTAATTTAATTCCTGAACCCCCTGCTGGCTTTAAGTCTGGGTTTGTGGGGATTATCGGTCGCCCCAATGTGGGTAAATCCACTATTATGAATCAGTTGGTGGGACAGAAAATTGCGATTACTTCCCCGGTGGCCCAAACGACACGCAACCGCTTACGGGGCATTCTGACGACTTCAGCCGCCCAATTTATTTTTGTGGATACCCCTGGAATTCATAAACCCCACCATGAGTTAGGGAAGGTTTTGGTGGAAAATGCGAAGTTGGCAATTAAATCGGTAGATGTGGTGTTATTTGTGGTCGATAGTTCTGTGCCTGCGGGAGGAGGCGATCGCTACATTGTTGAGCTACTCTCTAGTGTGAAACTGCCGATTATTCTTGGTCTCAATAAAGCGGATCAACAACCCGATGATTCTGAAGCGATCGACCAAACCTACGAACAACTCGCCCAAGCTCACCACTGGCCAATCCTAAAATTTTCTGCCCTTACGGGTGAGGGATTAGACTCTCTACAAAACCTGCTGGCAGACAATCTAGAACCCGGCCCCTACTATTATCCTCCCGATTTGGTCACTGACCAACCGGAACGCTTTATCATGGGCGAATTAATCCGGGAACAAATCTTACTCCTTACGCGCCAAGAAGTTCCTCATTCGGTAGCCGTAGAGATTGAACGAGTCGAAGAAACCCCAAAAATCACCCGCGTTTTTGCGGCTATTAATGTGGAACGAGACTCCCAAAAAGCCATTTTGATTGGTAAAAAGGGAGCCATGTTAAAAAGCATTGGTATGGCTGCACGAGAACAAATGCAAAAACTGATTTTAGGTCAAGTTTATCTGGAATTATTTGTTAAAGTCAGACCCAAATGGCGACAATCTCGCACTCGTCTTTCTCAATTTGGCTATCAAGTGGGAGAGGATTAATATAGCGCGAAACGCTAGGGAAGAGAGGATGGTAGCTAGGTTTTAGGATTCAACAGTGTTCTCACTTTGTCCTCCTCTTAGCCTAGCCCGCCCTTCGATAATTTTCTACAAAACAATGAACCATGAATAATTATTCGTTATTAATTTTTAAGGGTTAACGTTTCCTCCAATTGATCGATCAACCCTTGAACATATTCCAGCGCATGGCCAATCGTCGCTGGATCGGTTAAATCAACACCTACATACTGTTTGAGTGCTTTCACCTGATCCACACTTCCTCCTGTCGATAACAACTCTAAATATCCAGGGACAAACTCTTTACCCTGTTGTCGATATTGTTGATAACAAGCCAAGCTAACAATATGGGAAGCGGTGTATTGATAGCAATAGAATGGCTTAAAGAAAATATGACTAATTCTTGCCCAATCATATTGATGTTCGGGCAAAAGGGTAATCGCATCTCCGCAAAGCTGTTCATACAACTTCATCCATTCCTGATTGACAAAATGACGATCGAAACTGCCTTGGGTGGCTCGTTCGTGGATGAGTAATTCTAAGCGACTGATGGTACTCTGCCGGAAGAGTAAGCTTAATTGATCTTCGAGTTGTCCGGTCAAAATGGAGAGCTTTAAGTCCGGATCGGAGGATCCCAGGAGAAAATCTAGTAACAACAATTCGTTAAATGTGGAAGCGACTTCAGCGATAACCATGGGGGGATTGCTGTTAAAATAGCTTTGGCGATCGTCAATCCAGGCAAAATGTAAACCATGGCCCATTTCGTGGGCTAAGGTAAATAGGGAATTATAATCCTCTGTGTAGGAGAGGAGTAAATAACTATGTTTACCATGGCTATAGGCACAAAAAGCGCCACCTTGTTTTCCTGGTCTAACTTTGGCCTCTACCCAATTTTTGAGGAAAAATTCTTCGGCACGACGAGCATAGTTAATATCAAATTGCTCTAAGGCTTTTAACAGGGTTTCCACTCCTAAATTATACGGTAAGGAAGGGCTAGGATCTTGCGTCCAAGGGGCATAAATGTCACAACTACGGATGGGTTCCCCTAGGGTTTTAGCTTTGAGATGGTAATAGCGTTGGAAAAGATCGTAGCGGTCAGCCATCCCGGTCATAATGGCTTGGAATACGGGTTCAGAAACCTGGTCTTCTAAAAGTTGTTTGCTGAGGGTAGAGTCATAGCCTCGCATTTTGTTTTCGAGCTTATGATCTTGGGCAATACTGTTGAGAATATAGCCATAGAGCAAGTTATGCTGCTGCATGACTTCCCGGAGGGAAATATAGGACTGGTAGCGAATTTCTGGGGAAGGATGCAAACGTAAGGCAGAAAGATCGGCTTCGGTTTGGGCAGTTTTTCCTTCTGGGATGGTGACTGGGGTATAGTTTTGTTCGCCTAGGTGCAGAGAACGGAGTTGAATAAAGGTGCTACGACCGGTTAAGTTATCCTGATTTCGGGTTTGTTCAACTTCTTCGGAAAGGGCATAGGGGCGAAATTTGGCAATTTGTTCCAGGTAATGGTAATAGGAGGCTAAAATGGGTGATTTTTGCAGTTTTTCGAGTTGGGATATGGGTAACTTTTTGAGTTCTAAATCAAAAAAGAGAACCTCATTTTCTAGGGTGGTTACTGCTTCCATGATTTGGTCAAGCAGTTGTTTGGCGAGGCTGTTACGGGTATCGGCGGAAAAGACTAAGCTTGGATAGGTCCAAAGGTAGCCACAGGATTGAAAGAGGGTTTCGAGCTGTTGTAAGCAGTCGAGGATTTGCTCTGGGGAGAGTTGGTCAATTTGGCCGCGATAGGTTTGGCGAAAGGTGGTGGCTTGCTGTTGTAGATGCTCCAGGTCTTGTTGAATTTTGGGGTCTTCTAGTCGTTGGTAGAGGTCAGAAAGATCCCATTCTTGGGGGGTTTGGAGTGGGTTGCTGAGTGTGGTCATAGGAGAGATTAGGTCAAAGGCAACAGATTATGGTGCTATAGTTGATTTTAGGTTAGATGGGATTAATTTGACTGAGGAACAGAAACAAAAAAATAAGGGGGACTGAACCCCCTTTTACCGATCGCAATGACAGGCTGAAGTTAAGCGAAGTATTGCTCGAGAAAAACTAGTGGCCAATGCCTACATAACGGAAGCCGGCAGCCTCTAGGGTTTTGCGATCGAGGAAATTCCGACCATCAATCATGACAGGATGGGCCATTTTCTGGGCCATTTTGCCATAATCCAAGTTCAAGAATTGCTGCCAATCGGTGACTAATACCAAAGCATCACACCCATCAGCCAGCATTTCTGGATCAGTTTCTACAATCACATCCGAGAGACCATGACGCATTCCTGACTGGGAGATAATGGGATCGTAGGCTTTCAATTTTGCTCCTAAGCGGCTGAGTTGTTCGATCAAGTTCAGAGCTGGAGCATCCCGCATGTCATCGGTATCGGGTTTGAAGGTGAGTCCGAGCAGTCCAATGGTTTTCCCTTTGAGGATTTTCAGTTCCTGTTGTAGTTTTTCCACTGCCATGAGCCGTTGGCGTTTGTTGACTGTGACGGCTGCTTTGAGCAGTTCGGCTTCATAATTATAGTCATCGGCAGTATGAATTAAGGCAGAAACATCTTTGGGGAAACAGGAGCCACCCCAACCAATTCCGGCTTGTAGAAACTTATTACCAATCCGAGAATCGAGTCCAATACCTTTGGCAACTTGGGTAACATCTGCACCGACTTTATCGCAAATATTCGCCACTTCGTTGATAAAGCTAATTTTAGTGGCGAGGAAAGCGTTCGCAGCGTATTTGATCATCTCCGCAGAACTGAGATCGGTAACCACGACGGGAACCGGAGGTAAGGAGGCATCTGTGCCGACTTTGCGTTCTACAATGGGGGTATAAAGTTCTTGCATCAGAGCGATCGCCTTTTCGTTATTGCTGCCTAAGACGATGCGATCGGGGTTAAAAGTATCATAGACAGCCGATCCTTCCCGCAGAAATTCAGGGTTACTGACCACATCAAATTCCGCTTTAATCTCTTGCTCGCTCAAGCCTTCTTCTTTCTTGCGTTCAGCCATACCATCGAGGACAATCATCCGTACCCAGTCCCCCGATCCAATCGGAACGGTTGATTTATTAACAATCACTTTATAACCATCTCGCAGATGAGACCCAATGCCACGAGCCACGGCTTCCACATATCGGGTATCGCTATCTCCAGAGGGTAGAGCTGGCGTTCCTACAGCAATAAATAAGATATCCCCATGAGCCACTCCAGCCTTTAAATCGGAGCTAAATTCTAAGTTCCCTGCCTGGGCAGATTTTTGCATTAATTCAGACAATCCCGGTTCATAAATCGGGGATTGTCCGGACTTCATCAGCTTGACTTTCTCTTCATTGTTGTCAATACAGATGATGTGGTGGCCGCATTCCGCTAGACAGACACCGGTCACCAAACCAACGTAACCTGTACCAATTACACAAACTTTCATGGGTATACCTCAAGAGACTTGATTTTAGATTTACAGAGAGTAGATGCTTGCCTTATTGGATCTCTTCAATACCGAAAGGGATTATTCAGAGGGAAATAGGCGATCTCCAAAATCGGCGATCGTTTTGTCTAATCCTTCATTCAAGGGAATCGTCGGTTTCCATCCTAGCCATTCCTTAGCGCGAGTAATATCCGGTTTCCGTTTTCGGGGGTCATCCGCAGGAAGAGGCTGATACTGAATTTGGGCATCTGGATTAACCCTTTGTTGAATTTTTTGGGCTAATTCCAGAATTGTATACTCATCAGGATTTCCCAAATTGACCGGCCCTTCTTCTTCACGATTATCGCGATTCATCAACCGAATTAACCCTTCTACCAAATCAGAAACATAGCAGAAACTGCGGGTTTGAGAGCCATCACCATAAACAGTGAGCGGAATTCTCTTGAGGGCTTGTACCACAAAATTACTTACCACTCGACCATCATTTTCCAGCATTCGAGGGCCATAAGTATTAAAAATCCGAGCGACGCGAATTTCTAGACCATGCTCTCGATAGTAGTCAAAACATAGGGTTTCAGCAATTCGTTTGCCTTCGTCATAACAGGAACGAATGCCGATGGTATTTACGTTTCCCCGATATTCTTCCATCTGGGGGTGAACATCAGGATCGCCATAGATTTCTGAAGTAGATGCTAGTAATATGCGTGCCTTTACTCGCTTGGCTAGTCCTAACATATTAATAGTTCCCAAGACGCTGGTTTTGGTGGTCTTGATGGGATTGTATTGGTAGTGAATGGGTGATGCTGGACAAGCCAAGTGATAGATCTGATCGACCTCTAACCGGATGGGTTCGGTAACATCATGTCGGATCAGCTCAAAAAAGGGATTATCGAGCCACTGAAGAATATTTCGTTTGTTGCCTGTGTAGAAGTTATCTAAACAGATGACTTCATCACCCGCTTCCATCAAACGGTCAATGAGGTGGGAGCCAACAAAGCCAGCTCCCCCCGTTACAAGGATTCTCATAATGTGTGCAGGTATATTAAGCCAGCAAGGTTATATTAGCCTTTTCCTGGCTGATTTGGTGAGAACTGGAACATTAGTTAAAGTCTGAATTTGAGCGCCCTAGCTCTAGCATCATTATTGACATCTGGGTATAGCTTTCGATAGGGTAAGCAAAGAGTTAAAGTCGCTGGGCGATCGCCCAGAAACCACTATGGCACGTGGACAAATGCGAATCAAAAAACGTCCCTTCACTTCACCTAAGGGCAAAAAAGGATCGATTCTGCAAGCCAAGTTAAACTCTATGGCAGAGGGCAATAATTATACTCCTTCCATGGGCAAAGATTGCCCCCTAGTGCGGAGTGGCAATATCTTAAAGCAAATCATGGAACGAGATGCCCTCAAAGCGCAATCACAACAGGAACAAGGAACTGGGACATCTCAACTCTCACACAAACAGAGCAGCAGAACCCCCTTGTACCCCAATGTCATTCAGTCCTTAACTTCTGGAGTGGTGCAACGAAATGATCGAGAAAAGCCGGTTAATCTATACCCAACTGGGAAAGGGCGGTCTTTACCGGATGAGATTGTAGACAATTTTACTGGGCAAGGGCATCCGGAAGTCGAAGAAGCTGAAGTTCATGTTGATGATGCTGCTGCTCAAAGTATTGGCGCTCAGGCTTATACAACCGGGAAAAAACATATCGTGGTGCAATCAAGGGTCGCCAATGATAAAAAAGTATTAACCCATGAAGCCACCCATGTCGCCCAGCAACATAACATGGATGTGGAGCCAACTATTCCCAATACTCCGATCAATGATACGTTGGAAAAAGATGCCCAAGAGAATGAACAACGGATTACTCAAAATCAACCGGTTTCGGTACAACTCAAGGGTGGAGCCAGTATTCAACGTTCTACGAATCTTATACAGCGATCGCCAGAAACCATTTGGGGAACCCATGAAGATGCCTTAACTCAAGTCATAAAAAGCCCTGGGAAAGTACGTAAAGTTCTCAAAAAAGACTTTTATTCCAACTGGTTTATCGCCAAAGATTATTTAGTCGCCAACAAATGGCACAACAAATCCAAACGTGCCATTTCCGAGAAAAAGTCTCGCTTTGAAAAACTCATGCGGGCCCTATTAGCCGTCCGCGAATATGATACGAATAAACTACTGCGGCACATTCGCGATACCAAACTTCCTGCACAATATCCCCACATGAGGAAGATGGACCCTGCAAAACGACTTTCTTGGGCAGCCGCAGGTAGCACGACTCTAACCTCTGATATTGATGTTAACCTCAAAGGTGCTGGTTCAATTGCTGCTGTTGGTTTATTTAACAAACTCTTCAAAACCCAAGAAAAATGGGCTTATGATGCAGGGACAGTCTACGATGTCAATGTTTATGCCCAAGATTTTATGACCCCAGGTCAAACCAAAACCCTATCTGGAGGACATAAAAAACTCGGCTCTCCCTTTGAAAAACAAGAACAGGATAACCAAGTAACTTTAACTCCTGTCGAAGAAGTTTCACCTCTAACCGATGAAGATAGCATTGCCTTTGAAACCTTCTCCGCGAATCAAGATGTGTGGTCAATGGCTAAGATGCGGATGTATATGACGGATAATGAATGGAATGCTTATAAAGCCGATATGTTGGGCACAGAAATGAATAAGCAAATGATTGCGAACGATCCAGACAGCTATCAGAAAAAAGAACAACTGAAGCAGCAACTTTTAGATGCCGAATATTATTACGAAGACTATCTTGAGAGCATTGAACATGAAGTAAATATCATTAATACCAATGCCAACCATGTTTACGACCGGCTGCATGAGACTCTCGATCAAGGTGGCAATACAGTTTCCGAACACCACAAAGAGGAAACTAAAAAAATGATTGCAGCCAATCTGATTTATGAGCGCAAACTCAATCGAGTACAAACCCTGCGAAATCAGCTCCAAACACTGAAGCAACAGCGCCCTCGCACTCAAGAGGTCATTAAAGACATGAAAGAATGTGGCATTAACTTAAAAAATGCTCTTTCAGAAGCGATTATGTTTTCTAATGAAGCTTACTTTAGTCAAGGAGCAGTTCAGGATGTTGTCCTTGGTTATCAGATTGGACAAGGAATGGCCAAGAAAACAGGCAAAACAGTCGATTTGCAACTGGCAAACCAACTCAGATTACAATCGATGCGCGAACAAGTGGGCGATACCCTGAAAGTCTTGAAAGAATATGCCAATCAACCGGCATGGAAGGGAGTTTATAAAGCAGGTAAATACATTGACCGTATGATCTTAGCGGCAACTTCCCTACTTCCTAATGGATTATCGAATAATTTAACTCAAGATTTCACATTCATCCGAAACCTGGGACAAAAGGCAACTCAGCTCAAAGGTCAAGGAGCTGATCAAACGACTCAACGAGTAGAACTGAATAATCTAATTGGTCAGTCCAGTCTTGCCGATATTCGACGCATTATTATTCGGATTGGTACAATAGTGGATCAACACGCTAATCAAGTGTGGTGATGGCTAATGGGAAAACCATTTTTCCCTTCAAGCGGTAAGGTAGGAGAATAAGTCCTAATTAAACTTCTACAACTCTTACTCTGTCTACCCTACGATTATTTTACTTTATCCTCTTTTCACACACCACAAGCTCTTGATTACCATATGAAATCAAGCCCAAATGTCAAGCGTATGAGATCTTTAGTAAAACTTGTTTTAAGTTACCTCAAAATACGCTAAACTACTCCGTTGGATTGAATATCTTTATAAGAGGGAGTGAATGAATAGAAGTATCTCCACAGTAGATTTATTTTGTGGTGCTGGAGGGCTGACACACGGTTTTGAGCAAGCTGGCATTCCAGTCAACGCAGGATATGATATTGATCTGGCCTGTAAATTTCCTTATGAACACAATAACCCAGCCAAATTTATCTTACAGGATGTGGAAAATCTTAGCGGTTCCGATTTAGCTGAACATTTTTCTGGAATTAGCATTAAAGTTTTAGTCGGATGTGCCCCTTGTCAGCCATTTTCAAGTTATGCAAGACGTTATGATAAGTCTGTAAATTCAAAGTGGAAACTATTGCAAGATTTTGCTCGAATTGTCAAACAATGCGAACCAGATATTATTTCAATGGAAAATGTACTGCACTTAAAAAATCATGCAATTTTTCAGGAATTCATTAGCCAGTTGAAAGCCTTAAAGTATTACGTTAATTCTCATGAAGTCAATTGTCTTAATTACGGAATTCCTCAATCTCGAAAACGATTGGTCTTGCTGGCTTCAAAATTTGGCAAAATCAACCTCATTCCACCAACACATAACCCGAATAATTACCAAACCGTCAGACAAACTATTGAAAATTTAGAATCCCTGTCAGCAGGGCAATTTTCTCAAGTAGATCGTCTCCATAAATGTAGTAAACTTTCTGAACTCAATCTGCGCCGTATTCGTGCTTCTAAACCGGGAGGGACTTGGCGAGATTGGTCTCAAGACTTAATTGCAGAATGCCACTTAAAAAGCAGTGGTAAAACCTATCCAGCAGTATATGGTAGAATGGAATGGGATAAACCCAGTCCAACTATTACCACACAGTGTTTTGGTTTTGGTAACGGTCGGTTTGGTCATCCCGAACAAGATCGAGCTATTTCCCTGAGAGAAGCAGCTTTATTACAAACTTTTCCAAGAACATATCAGTTTGTTCCCTCTGATCGACCAGTAGTCTTTGATGTAGTAGGTCGATTAATTGGCAATGCTGTGCCTGTTAAGTTAGGCATGGTTATCGCTCGAAGTATTTTAGAACACATCAAATAGTCAAATTAAGGAGCTTGTATGGAATTATCTAAGTATTCTTGATTTTCTAAATAGTCTTGAATATTTTTTAATATTTGCTGAAGATATTCTATGACCTCTTCCTTCACTTTCAGTAAATCCTCAATACTCGTCTTTTGCCCAATTTCTGCAAAGGATTTATTACCATGTGCTAAATCGTTCCGATGCTGCATTATCTCATATAAATGTTCGCCATGTTTGGTTTTGGAGTAGTCAGTATCAAAAGAGAATCCATACTTTCTCGCTGTTTTGGTAATCTCATCTCGATCGACATTACCTGAAAACAATTCTCTCCGATTCAATCCAGCAGTAATAATATCAAGAGAAATATCCTTCATTCTAGAATGAATAGTATCAGAAGATCGATTCTTGAAGTTATGAATAACTATTTTCTTGATTTCGACTCTCATCAAGTTATAAGAAATCTTTTTACTACTTATTTCATCAAATATAGCTTCTATGGCATTCCGCATAGTTGATTCAACAAGATTGTATAAGATCAAAAAAGCATTCGCTTTAAAAATCTTAGCCAGCTCGGGATTAATAGCAATAGTTTTTTGCTCACCCTTCTCTCCGGACAATACTAATTTTGTTTTTTCTTGGATTAACCCCTCTAGAAATTCAAAATATTGATTAATTTCTTGGACACGGGTATGAAAATCTAAAAGAACTGTTTGCATAGTTAACTTAGAAGTTGATCTCGAACATATTCAATCCGTCGAATGACTTTAGGTCTGGAGTTGCTTGCATCTGAAGTCGTATATTCTTTGAATTCTGGCGAGTCCAGCCATGTAATTGACTTAGGTTTAAGATCGGGTTTTTCTCTCAAGGCAAGTGCAACACCGACAGAAATTGCCTCAAAGCGAATTCTCGGTGTTTTGACATGACCTTTAGATTTACTAAATCCATTGGGGAAGTATTTTTCAACAAAATCTAACATATTATGAAATTCGGTTCGCATGGCATTCTGGTTAATTCTAGAATCGTTATTTTTCTCTAGATATTCATTCAGAAATGCATTAACCTGTCTGTTGAAACTCTGATAGTTCTCTAAATATGCAAAGAAGCGTAAAACAAATTCTTCTGGTTCTCGTTTTTTAACCAGTGCTGCTGATATAGGGCAGAGTTTAATAAATTTTGAATCTTTACCAAGTTCTTCAAGAAGATTGACTAAGGGGCCAGGAGATATACCTCTACGCTTTTCCATTTCATTGAGTTGAACACTACCCGTATTAATACGTTCAAACATATCTCGGCGTGTTTCTTCATCAGCTTTCTCACTCAGCACAATCATGCGAATAGTAACACGGTTAAAACGCCTCTGTCTTGCCAGAGGTAAATCACTGAATTTGAAGTCGTTAAGCAGCTTTAACTTTTCTAGCCCGCAGAGCTTTAGATCGTTATTGAGAAATCTATCTAAAGTTCGGATACGTTGGGTTCCATCAACAATTTCTAACCGACCTAAGTCTTCCTCATTATCTTCTTGTTTTGGTCGCAAATCAGCTACAAAAATATAGGGTATGGGGAGTCCTAGCAATAGAGATTCAATAAACTTTGACTGCCGAGTTTCTTCCCAGATCATCTCTCTTTGATAGTCAGGTATATACAACTCATTCGTATCTTCTTCCAATCCTTCCTTATATTTTTTTACAAGAACTTCTACTGGATATTCCTTGGTGTCATATTCAACTACTTTTTTCTTCTCTCGAATTTCAAGTTCTGCTTCCTCTTTTTGTTCATTTGTTATCTCTGGTTCCACTAGTATTTTGGTAGATTTTGTCATGTAATTCTCCAGTTATAATGGGCAAAAATTCGTCAAACTCTCTACAATTGAGCAATCCTAACATCGTCGTTTTCTTATCGTCGCCGGAATCTTAAGATGAACCAAGGCTTTTTATAAAATACTAGGCTTGACACTCAAGCAGATTTGATTGCGGTCATCTTCAGTATAGCCTATGACTACAGCACCAATAGGAGAACCAACATCAGGATACATTTCTGGAATCATTTCTCCAGTATCTACAAAATCGGTAATCTGAACAATACCTCATTTTTAGAATTCTAGGATATTGGTAATATTGAAACTAAAAAACCCCAGGTTGTAGCAACTGGGGGTATAGGGGTGAAACTTAAACTTGAGCGACTTCTTTCTTTTGCTCT
Source organism: Roseofilum sp. (assembly GCF_982964205.1). NCBI lineage: Bacteria > Bacillati > Cyanobacteriota > Cyanophyceae > Desertifilales > Desertifilaceae > Roseofilum > Roseofilum sp. The sequence continues at coordinate 14,117 of NZ_CEZBFX010000029.1, forward strand.
TCCTGAGCTAAGTATTTCTCTAACTCGGTGAGCGCGTCTGCATCTACCTTGGTTTGCATGGGGCAGAATTTAGGCCCGCACATGGAGCAGAATTCAGCCGTTTTGTAGATATCTGCGGGGAGGGTTTCGTCGTGATATTCCCGCGCGCGGTCGGGGTCGAGGGAGAGTTCAAACTGGCGATTCCAGTCGAAATTATACCGAGCGGCAGAGAGTTGGTCATCTCGGTCTCTGGCTCCTAGGCGGTGTCGGGCAATATCAGCAGCGTGAGCAGCGATTTTATAGGCAATTAAGCCATTGCGTACATCTTCGGCGTTGGGAAGTCCTAAATGTTCTTTGGGAGTAACGTAACAGAGCATGGCAGTTCCATGCCAACCGGCGATCGCCGCTCCAATGGCAGAGGTGATATGATCGTAACCAGGCGCAATGTCGGTCACCAACGGCCCCAGCACATAGAACGGAGCTTCCGAACACTCCTCCATCTGCTTCTTCACATTAAACTCAATTTGATCCATCGGTACATGGCCCGGCCCTTCAACCATCACCTGTACATTATGTTCCCAAGCTTTGCGGGTAAGTTGACCTAACGTCTTCAACTCCGCCAATTGTGCCTCATCCGAAGCATCATGGGTACAACCCGGACGCAGAGAATCCCCTAAACTAAACGAAACATCATGTTTCTTAAAGATTTCAATAATATCATTGAAATGGGTATACAGAGGATTTTGCTTATGATGGTGTAACATCCACCGAGCAATAATACCACCACCACGGGAAACAATCCCAGTAATCCGACTTCTCACCAACGGCAAATGTTCAATCAAAATCCCTGCATGGATGGTCATATAATCCACCCCTTGCTGGGCATGTTTATCGATAATATGCAAAAAGTCATCTGGCGTAAGTTTCTCTATTCTACCATTCACACTTTCTAGCGCTTGGTAGATGGGAACGGTACCAATCGGAACCGGGGACGCTTTAATAATCGCTGTACGAATCTCGTCTAAGTTTCCGCCTCCCGTAGACAAGTCCATCACCGTATCTGCACCATATTTAACCGCCAGATTCAGCTTATCGACTTCTTCTTGCAAATTAGAAGAATTGGGAGAAGCACCCAGGTTAGCATTCACCTTACACTTAGAAGCAATCCCGATCGCCATTGGCTCTAAATTTGGGTGATTAACATTCGCCGGAATAATCATCCGTCCCCGCGCAACCTCATCCCGAATCAATTCAGGGGTCAGATTTTCCCGTTGCGCCACATACTGCATCTCTTCCGTAATCAGGCCTTGACGAGCATAATTCATCTGCGTGACATTGGCTTGTCCCCGCCGTTTAGCAACCCATTCAGTTCGCATATGTTTAGTCCTCGAAGTGACAGCTTCCCTCCGCCGGTACTAGCCGGACTCAGGTTCTAAGGGTTTACTCTCAGCCCGATCGCCATCAGGCACCCCTAGCTTGCGCTAAATTTTAACATAATTTGGGCAGGCTAAGAGAAAAATTTGGCCTAGGGGGTCAGGTAGATAGTGCAGACACACATTTTTAATTCTCTTAAGCTTAAGTTCAATTATCTTTCTCTAATTGCTGGAGTCATTTCTCCAGTATCTACAAAATATTGTCCTTTTCCCTTTTGAGTTGCTTTATAGATAGTAACCATTTACATCTTACTTGGTGATGGTAATTGATTGAACATAAATTTACCAGATGGGCTAACCTGAACCACCAGAGTGATTGACAACTGAACCCTAAGTCTTCAACAATAATTAAAAGCCTTTAGCTGACTTCATGAGACCTAAATTTAAGGACACAATCGCATGGCAACAAGCCGAACTACTGATGCAACCTTCCCTCTTGAGGGTAGTCGATAATCTGCGTCAAGTTTTGGAAACCTCACCCTGGAAAGGAACTTATGAAGAGGTGCAAGACCCCTATCCTGGTTATGTATTGTGCTTAACCTATCAGGGAGAAGAAATGCGAGTGAATCTGTGGGAGCTATGTTTCCGTATTTGTTTTCTAGAATACCCAATGACCCATTCTCCCTATGACGCACAGAACGTAGAGATTGATACGAGCTTAATTGATGATACGGGAGATGTTGATTGGATACAATTGGAAGAAAAAACCAAGCAAACGATCGCGGAACTGTTTGAGAGTTTACCCAAAATGAGTTAATGGAGGCGTAGGGGCGGGTTGTTCCTAGGTGTAGGAAATCCACAGGTAACTCTAATAAGCCCGCCCAGTCATTGAATTAGGAGAGTTTTTCCTGCCATTGTTGATTAGGATTAAAGGTGACCTTTTAAGAAGCATCCGTAATTATTATGCCTGAAGAAACAGAAACTTTACTCTACGATCGCACCCATTGGGGCAGAATTGAAGTTAAAGGAAGCGATCGCATCCGCTTTCTACACAACCAGAGTACCAATGATTTCGAGCGCCTGCAACCCGGACAAGGCTGTGATACCGTCTTCGTTACCTCGACTGCTCGTACCCTGGATTTAGTCACAGCTTATCTGACCGAAGAGAGCGTGATTTTACTGGTTTCTCCCAATAGACAGGAACAGCTCTTCAAGTGGATGGATCGGTATATCTTCCCAATGGATCGAGTCGAGCTGGCGGATATTACTGAAAATACTGCTTGTATAAGTTTAATTGGAACTGACAGCGATCGCCTCTTAGAGACCCTTGAAATCGCCCCCTTAACCCACGCTCCCCAAGGAACCCACCAGCAAATTACCCTAGGGGAAATTCCCCTCAGAATAGCAGTAGGCAGTGGGTTAGCAACGGCTGGCTATACCCTTATGTTTGAGGCTCAACACCGAAGAGTTTTAGTCGAAAAACTGATAGCAAAAGGAGCAAAAGAAATCACCGATCTAGATTGGGAGCAGCTACGAATTCAACAAGGTCGTCCCGCACCCGATCGCGAATTAACCGAAGATTATAATCCCCTAGAAGCCGGATTATGGCAAACCATTTCCTTTGAAAAAGGCTGTTACATTGGTCAAGAAACCATCGCTCGTTTAAACACATATCAAGGGGTGAAACAGCAACTTTGGGGTCTCCAACTTTCCCAACCTGTTGATCCTGGAACCCCCATCCAAGTGGGAGAACAGAAAGCCGGAAGCATCACCAGTTGTATCGCTCTTTCAGAAGGAGCGATCGCCCTAGCCTATATTCGCACCAAAACAGGAGGAAAAGGCCTCACCGTTCAAGTCGGCAACCAATCCGCAACTCTCATCGATCTGCCCTTTCTATCTCGTGGGTATTTAGACACCCCATCCCAATAAACAGACCCTCCTTAGTCCCCAACCACACTCAGGTTCTAAAGTTGTCATTAGATGAGGTATTCGATAAGCTATTGAATATACCCTTAACTTCGATTCTCTGATAGTGTGGCTGGGCAATATTTCAAATTAAAATTACCGTGGATTTTCGGGTGTGTCCTATCTCTAGGAATCCTAGTGGTTTGGTCAAAGCTAGAAAGTCAAGACCGGGAATTAGTGCAACAGTCTATTCTAGAAGAGGCTGAAACACTACAAATTCATCTAGAATCACAGTTCAAGGAACAAATTTTAGCCCTACAACGGATGGGAGATCGCTGGGAAGCTGCGGGGGGAACCCCTGAAGTTCTGTGGCAAAAAGACGCTCTCAACTATGTTGAAGATTTTGCCGGACTGCAAGCTTTAGCCTGGGTGGATATGAACCATCAAATTCGTTGGAGTGTCAGTCCTGAAGATCCCCAACTGATTGCCCATATCAACTTAAATCAAAATGCAGATTATAAACGCACTCTAGAGCGCTCATACGACTACCAACAAATGACTCTAACAGAAAATTTTTTACTTTCTGGAGGAGATCGGGGTATTTTGATTGTTGATCCCCTATTCTTAGAGCTTGATCCAAACGCAGAAGACAGTACTTTTAATGGATGTATCGTTTCAGTTGTGAATTTAGAGACTTTGTTCGATCATCTTTTACAACCCTTGCGTCATCATCATTATCAATTAATCATTACTCAGGGAGAGCAAGTCATCTACCAAAAAGAACTCTCTCAAGAAATTGATATAGATCGCAAAGTCATAAAAACGGTTAACCTTTATGGTCAAATGCTCAAATTTACATTATATCCAAAAAAATGGTGGATTCAAAAACTTCATGCTCCTTTTCCCTCTCAATTTTTAGCCGGAGGATTATTAACCAGTTGGAGTATTGCCATTGGGATTGCTATGCTCCAAAGTTGGCGAAATAAACTCAATGTTATTCAGACGATCAATCAGAAACTCAATCAAGAAATGATGGATCGTCAACAAGCAGAATTAAAACTAGAAGAAAGAGAGGCAATGCTACGGAGTTTTTATAATAGCTCTCCCATAATGATGGGAATTGTAGAACTGCTCGAAAATGATGTTTTACATCTGTCCGATAATCAGGCATCCGCTCGTTTTTTTGGTACAACTCCAGAAGCAATGGCCAATCAGCGAGCGAGTCTAATGGGCGCTCCCCCCGAACATATTCAGCAATGGATTAGCCATTACCGAGAAGCAATGGCAACCCAAGAGGCAGTTGAATTTGAGTATGAAAACTATGTAGAAAACAGGTCATATTTCTTGTGGGCAACCGTGAGTTTTATCGGATTTGTCCATCCAGAGCGTCCCCGATTTTCCTATTTAGTACAAGATATTAGCGATCGCCGACTCGCCCAAATTGCTCTGGAAAACAGTGAACAACGCTTTCGAGTGCTAGTCTCCCATTCTCCGGTTGGTATTTTTCAGACCAATCTCCAAGGTCAATGCCTCTATGTTAATCCCCAATGGGCTGAGATGACAGGACGCTATCAACCCGAAAGCTATTTAGGAGATGCTTGGCAGCAAGCCCTACATCCAGAGGATCGAGAAGCTATTTTTGAGGAATGGACTGCATCAAGTCAACAAAGCCGTCCATTTGACCTGGAATACCGTTTTCAGAAACCGGATGGTCAAATCGTTTGGGTTTGGGGAAGTGCGATCGCCGTTCGCAATGATAATGGCGATATTACTGGTTATTTTGGTACAGTCATGGACATCACAGATCGCAAGAAAACTGAAACCACCAATCGCGCTTTAATGGATGCCATCCCTGACTTAATGATTCGATTAAGCCGAGAGGGTCAATTTATCAATGTGATGAACGTCAATCGTACCGATCAAAATGACTGGGGAACTGACAACCGATACCTAGGTAGGTATTTGATCAAACGTCTCCCTCAACTGGTGAGTCCAGAACGAATCGGGTATATTCAAACAACCCTCAATACCCAAACCATTCAGAGCTATGAATATGAAATCTCCCTTGAAGAAAAGGTTTACTGTGAAGAATGTCGTTTGATTCCCTTTGATAATGAGAGTGTATTAGCTGTTATTCGAGATATTACCCACCGCAAACAGCAAGAAGCCGCTCTAGTTTATCAACTCAACAAAGCCCTACTACTGCAAGAAATAACCACTGCTATTCGTCAAAGCCTAGAAATTGACACCATTTTTCAGGTGGCTGCTGAAAAAATTGGCCAAGCCTTCCAGGTAAACCGTTGCTTGATTCATTTTTATAACCCTGAATGGACAGTCTCTATCCCCGTTGTAGCAGAATATTTGAGGGGTAATTATGCTTCTTTGCAAGATTTTGCCGTTCCTCTAGAAGGGAATCCCCATATAGAACAATTGATGAGTCAGGAGGAGGCAATCTCCTGCGATAATGTCTATACCCATCCATTGCTTGCCAATGTGCAACCCACCTGCGAAAAAATCCACCTCAAATCCATGCTGTCAGTAGGGACATTTTACCAAGGACAAATTAATGGAGTGATTGGTCTACACCAATGTGATGATTATCGTCATTGGACCAAAGAGGATATTGAACTGATCGAAGCCTTAGCGGGGCAACTCGGTATTGCCATCGCCCAAGCTTCATTACTAGAAAAAGAAATTAGCCAACGAGAAGAATTAATCCAAAAAAATCAAGAATTAGAACAGGCCAAGGTGATGGCCGATAGTGCGAATCGAGCCAAAAGTGAATTTTTAGCCAATATGAGCCATGAAATTCGCACACCAATGAATGCCGTTTTGGGGTTTACCGAACTCCTTAAACCCTTAATTAAAGAACCCTTATCCCAAGAATACTTACAAGCGATTGCCGCTAGTAGTAAAACCTTACTCTCTTTAATTAACGATATCCTCGATCTGTCCAAAATCGAAGCCGGTAGGCTCGAACTTGACCCTGAACCCACACCTTTAAAAAACATCTTTAAGGATATCTATAATATTTTTCTGCATAAAGCTCAAGATAAAGGTCTTAGTCTCCAGATGAAATTGGATGACCATTTACCAGAGTTAGTCATATTTGATGAAGTGCGTTTGCGTCAAATTTTATTTAATGTGGTTGGAAATGCCATTAAATTTACTGCTTCAGGAACAGTTCAGATTAGCTCACAATGCTCTTTTAATTCTGATAACGAAGATAAAATTAATCTGGAAATTAGGATTAGAGATACTGGAATTGGGATTAGCCAAAGCGATCGAGACCATATCTTTGATGCCTTTACCCAAAGTCAAGGTCAAAGTAACCGTAAGTTTGGCGGTACAGGGTTAGGACTAGCCATTACACGCCGTTTAGTTGATATGATAGGAGGAACAATTGAACTCCAGAGTGAATTGGCTAAGGGCAGTCTCTTTATTTTTCGCTTTCCTGATGTTCCCATTAGTCACTCTCGAGTCCTCGCTAGTGTCCAAGAACAGCCGATTTCTGACTTAAATTAGTTTCAGCCCTCTACCATTTTAGTCGTTGATGATATTGTATCTAATCGAGAACTGATTCGAGGATATTTTAGAGATACGGCTCATACCTTATTGTTTGCTGAAGATGGAGAAGAAGCCATTCGAGTAACGTTTAATCACTTCCCAGATCTGATTTTACTGGATTTGCGGATGCCACGGATGAATGGCCGGGAAGTTGCCAATTTTCTCAAAGAAAGTCAACAAACACAACATATTCCCATTGTCATTGTTACTGCTTCTTCTGAATTTAAAGATGAACAACAACTCAAATCCATCTGTGAAGGATTTGTCCTCAAACCGGTCAAGATAAGTGATTTGATTAGGGTACTTCAGTCCCTACTCCCTCCCTCTCAAGAGCTGGATTCTTCCTCCAGCCCGAACGATATCGCCCCAGTTAATCCAGAAGTCAATTCTTTTGAGCCGGCACTCACTCCGGTTCATTTAGCTGAACTATTAGAAAAACTAACGATTCTCAAAAAAAACTCTTGGGTTAGCTTATCTGAAACGTTAGAAATTGAAGAAGTTGAGCGATTTGTTGAGGATTTACAGGCTCTTACGATACAATATTACTATTTACCCTTGGTCAATTATATTCAAAATTTAGAGAAACAATTGGATAACTTTGATTGGGATATGATACCTCAAACTATACTGAAATTCAAAACTCTTTTAGAGAGTGTCGCAGAGGAGGTGGACTGATCTTGACCGTACTTCTCAACTCTGAAGTCCAATTGATGAAGCCGGAAGATTGTTTATTGCTTGTTGTGGATGATAATCCAGACAATCTGAAAGTTTTGAGAGGTTTACTATCTCCTCCTGGCTATAAGCTGACATTTGCCATGGGAGGAAAACAAGCTCTAGACCGAGTAAAAAAGGCAAAACCTGATTTGATTTTACTGGATTTAATGATGCCAGATATGGATGGTTTTCAGGTTTGCGAGTGGCTGAAAGCGGACTCGGAGTTTAAAGATATTCCCCTCATTTTTTTAACGGCAAGTCAAGAGATGGATCATCTGCTCCAAGCCTTTGAGAAGGGAGCGATTGATTATTTAACGAAACCGTTTCATCCTCCGGAACTCTTGGCACGGGTGAAAACTCATTTAGAGTTAAAGCATTTACGGGAACAAAGTCAGCGCCAAGCCGAAAAAGAGCTGATTTTACTCAAAATTATTCAGGGAATTCATTATTCTCTGAATTTAGAAGAAATTTTAACGACTACAGTTTTCAGTATCCAGGGGTTGTTTGACGCGAGTCGAGTAATGATTTGTCGTTGTGTATCTGAGGGAGAATATGGAATTGTGGCGATCGCCCATTCTGCCAATGCCAAGACACTACCCATCGGTGAAACTGTGAAGATTCAACCCTTAGCCAATCCAGAATCGAAGGATCGCCAGTTTGAGATCTATTATCCAATCGGTCTAGATCGTAAAGAGGTGAAAACGCAACTAAGTGTCCCCATCTATCAACAGAATGACCTGTGGGGTATATTAATTGTCGATCGCGATGATATCTCTAAAGCCTGGAATTCTCCTGAATACCAGATTTTAGTCCGAATTATTGAACAAATTGCGATCGCCATTCAACAGTCCCAATTGTATGATGCCCTGCAACAAGCCAATCAAGAATTAGAGCGTCTGGTGAATGTGGATGCCTTAACCCAAGTCGCTAATCGTCGTTATTTCGATCGGTATTTAGAACAGGAATGGCGACGACTGCTAGGGGAAGCACTGCCATTGTCCCTCATTCTTTGTGATATTGATTATTTCAAGCAATATAATGATACCTATGGTCATATCATCGGCGATCGCTGTCTGGAACAAGTTGCCCAAGCCCTATCTTCGATCCTGAAACGCCCGGCTGATTTAATTGCTCGTTATGGCGGGGAAGAGTTTGCTGCGATTTTACCCAATACTCCTCTCAAAGGAGCAATTACTGTAGCAGAATACATGCAACAGGCGATCGGTGACCTAAAAATTCCCCATATGGCAACCAAGTTACCGGAACCTATTGTGACGATTAGCTTAGGGATTGCTTGTGTCACGCCAACTCCACACTCTCATCTGATCAGACTCTTAGATTTTGCGGATCGAGCATTGTATGAAGCGAAACACAAAGGGCGGAATCGGTATGCGATCGGTGTTTAGGACTATAGCGCTTCGCGCTAGGGAATAGGGAAATAGAAACCCGGTTTGTTCATGGCTTTCTCTGTGTCCCCGCGTCCCCCATTTTCCCATCAGGCAGGGACGGTGATTTTCTGGCTGCCAGCGAGACCAAAGGCAGCATGGATCGCTTGTAGTGCTTGTACTCCAGAATCTCGATCGACGACGCAACTAATTTTAATTTCAGAGGTGGCGATCATCTGAATGTTAATCCCTTCCTTAGATAGGGCAGCAAACATCATGGCGGCTACACCGGGATGATTAATCATTCCTGTACCTACAGCACTGACTTTGGAGATCGCTTCATCCACAACCACTTCTGACGATCCCCATTCTGAAGCGAGTTCCTCTAAGAGCGTCCGAGCGGTTTGGGCATCAGCTTGAGCAACAGTAAAGGCGATATCGCGGGTATAGAGGTCATTAATCACCCGACAGCGTTGGGATTGGATAATCATATCCACGCTAATGTTATGTTCGGCTAACAGTTTGAACAATTCGGCGGCAGTTCCGGGGCGATCGGGCACGCGGAGCAGGGCTAACCGAGCTTGTTTGAGATCTAAGGCGACACCTCGAACGGGGGGTTGAGTACCGGAGTCGATCGCTTTAGCTGCCTGAACTTGTACATCAAAGGTTGAGGTCAGAATTTCCACAGCGCGATCGCACTCTGTGGCTTCAACGACGCAACTAACTTTCACCTCAGAAGTTGAGATCATCTGAATGTTTACCCCTCCTTCAGATAGGGCTGTAAACATTTGTGCTGCGACCCCCGGTCGGCCAATCATCCCCGCACCAGAGATACTAATTTTGGCGATGTTTTCTTTGACGATGACTTCGGCCTTATCGAGGCTAGACCCTTGGGCAAGAACGGGTAAGATAGCAGTCGAAACAGCTTCTGCACGTTTGAGGGAATCTGTTGTCACCGTAAAGGCAATATCATTGGTTTGCCCTTCATTAATCGATTGGATAATTAGATCTACATCCAGATTCTGGTCGCCAATTTCACCAAACAACTGAGCTGCTACCCCTGGGCGATCGGGAACCCGCAATAGGGAAACTTTCGCCTGATCGGTGTCAAACTCCACTGCATCCACCGGACGCACCAGTTCCAATCCTTCCAAGGGGCGAGGGAAAGGTTTGGGAGAGGTTACCTTCGTACCCGGATCGTCCGTCCAACTCGACTTAACAACTAAAGGAATACCGTAATTGCGGGCAATTTCCACTGCCCTAGGATGCAAGACCTTGGCTCCTAAACTGGCTAATTCCAGCATCTCATCACTGGTAATTTCGCTCATCAATTGAGCATCGGGAATCAAACGGGGATCGGCCGTTAAAATACCGGGAACATCCGTATAAATTTCACAAATGTCAGCCTTTAATGCTGCGCCTAAAGCCACGGCTGAGGTATCCGAGCCGCCCCTTCCCAATGTAGTAATTTCTACTTCTGGAATTTTACTCTCGACATCCTCAGAAAGGGCGATCCCTTGAAAACCGGCCACAATCACGACTTGCCCTTCCCCCAAATGGCGCTCAATGCGTTGGGGATTAATGCTCAGAATACGGGCGCGGGTGTGCTGATTATTTTCTGTGACAATGCCCACTTGAGCGCCGGTTAAGGAGATTGCGGGTTGTCCGATTTCTTTCAGGGCCATACTCAGGAGAGCGATAGATACCTGCTCCCCAGTTGAGAGCAACATATCCATTTCTCTGCGGCAGGGGTTGGCGGAAATTTCTGAAGCGAGTTTTACTAATCCATCCGTGGTTTTGCCCATGGCGGAAACGACCACCACTACAGAATTACCAGCTTTTACGGTTCGTTGTACGCGATCGGCAACGGCTTGAATGCGATCGACTGTACCCACGGAAGTGCCACCATATTTTTGTACGATTAAGGCCATATGTCTTATTCCCCTGCCATGCTTACAAACCTGATTTCAATCAGACTAAGGGTGCATTTTACCCAATGGAGCCAACAGTGTAGAACTTACTATTGGCAGTTAGCTTAACTAATGTACCAGATCGATCGGCGATCGTCAGCCCAATCGACCCATACCCGTAATTTTTTTAATTTCTAATTTTGAATTCTGAATTGAAATGGGTTTCCTGATGGGGGAACAAAACTTGGTACGATGAAGGCGGCACAACCTGGTTTTATGTCCCCACGGACAGCTTTACAGCAATTTTTGCTGTTATCAGAAACGCTTCCTAGCACCGGTGAGCAGACCAGGCCAAACCTGTAATAAATGGGCATTTTTAAGGCCATACCTTCGGCTGACCCATTACCGATTACCCATTATCGCGCGAAGCGCTATATCTTATGACGATTCATCCTGACGGCATTCCTCCCCATGGTGGTCAACTAATCAACCGAGTGGTTACCCCAGAAGAAAAGCAAGAATATTTACAAAAAGCCGATACTCTTCCCCGGGTTCAACTCGACGATCGCGCCTTTTCCGACCTTGTATTAATTGCCATTGGCGGATTTAGCCCGTTAACCGGTTTTATGGAGCAAAAAGACTATGAAACCGTGGTCGCGGATATGCATCTCCAAAATGGAATCCCCTGGGCCATTCCCATTACCTTATCAGTAACCCCAGAAGTAGCAGAGCCTTTAAATGAAGGATCTTGGGTGCGTTTAGACGATCCTCAAGGGCGCTTTGTGGGCATTTTGGAGTTAACCCAAAAATATCAATATAACAAAACCCATGAAGTGAAAAATGTTTATCGTACAGACGACGAAAAACATCCCGGTGTAAAAGTCGTTTATGAACAAGGAGAAGTGAATTTAGCTGGCCCCATTTGGCTCTTACAACGCGACCCCCATCCCCTGTTCCCTAACTATCAAATTGACCCTGCAGATACGCGGGCCGCATTTAAAGAAAAAGGCTGGAAAACCATTGTTGGGTTTCAGACTCGCAACCCAGTTCATCGCGCCCATGAATATATTCAAAAATGTGCCATGGAAACGGTGGATGGTCTCTTGCTACATCCCCTAGTGGGAGCCACCAAGAGTGACGATATTCCGGCAGATGTGCGGATGCGCTGCTATGAAATTATTATCGAAAAATATTATCCCCAAGACCGGGTGATGTTGGCTATTAATCCGGCTGCCATGCGCTACGCTGGCCCCAGAGAAGCGATTTTCCATGCCATTCTGCGGAAAAATTATGGCTGTACTCACTTTATTGTCGGTCGAGATCATGCCGGGGTTGGTGACTATTATGGAACCTATGATGCTCAATATATTTTTGATGAGTTTGAACCGTCAGAATTGGGCATTGTGCCGATGAAATTTGAACATGCATTTTACTGCAAATTAACGGGAGGTATGGCTACGGCAAAAACCAGTCCCAGCAAAAAAGAAGATCGGATTCATTTGTCAGGCACTAAAGTCAGGGAAATGTTACGATCTGGTCAACTTCCGCCCCCAGAATTTTCTCGCCCAGAAGTAGCGGCCGAATTGGCCAAAGCGATGCAGATTCAGCAATAGACAGCTTCCAGAAGTCAGTGGTGGTAAGGTGGGCAATGTCTACCTTACTCCCAACTCCCCACTCCCGACTTCCCATTCCCAACGCAAAGGGCTAAAAAGCTGATAGGCTGATAGCGGAGAGCGGATAGCTGATGGCAAATTATGAAGCGGCGGGAATTTCTACAGCAGGCAGGTTTAGCCTTAGCGACGTTAGGCATAAGTGAAGCGAGTTTATGGCAGTGGAGCGATCGCGCTTTAGCGGCGATCGCCAAACCCACCTCTCGGAAGTTAGCCCTTTTGGTGGGCATTAATCAATATCCTCTGAAAGAGAGCCTCAAACTCCAAGGATGCCTAACCGATGTGGAACTGCAACGGGAACTGTTGGTCGATCGCTTAGGATTTAGTTCCCGCGATATCTTAACCCTCACCAATGAGCAAGCTACCCGCGAACAGATTGAATCGGCTTTTCTCAATCATCTGATTTCCCAAGTGCGACCCGATGATGTAGTAGTCTTCCACTTTAGCGGCTATGGTCGCTCTGTTCAAACCGGAGAGACTCCAGCAGAACTACAAAGTAGCTTAGTCCCCATTGATGGTAATGTCCCACAAGCCTCTGGGAGGCAAATCAACGATCTTCTAGAATCGACTCTACAACTGTTGCTCAAATCCCTAAAAACCACTCAAGTGGTGACCATTCTCGATACCAGTTATGGAACCCTGGAGCGCCAACAGGTGGGAGTGTTACGAGGGCGCTCTTATCCCCATTTAAAAGAAAGTTGGGAAACTCGCAGTATGGAACTGACTCCAGAAGTACAAGCACTGCAAGACCAACTGCGGGACGATCTCAAAGCCGATGCCGAGCAACTGCGGGTACAACGTCGGTTTGGACAACTGCCGGGTGTGGTGATTTCTGCGGCGATGCCGATTCAGCGACCCATTGAACAAGCCCCCAGTCAAGGATTGGGGGAACAAGCATTTGAGAGTCAATGGAATGGTTTTAGTGCAGGGTTGTTAACCTATCAGTTAACGCAACATCTGTGGTTAGCTGCCCCTGAAACTCGTTTATCGGTGAGTTTAGCAACTGTCTCGAATCAGGTGCAAAAATTGGCGGGCGATCGCGAACAACCCCATTTAAGTGGTGAAAAAAGTCAGGACGCGACTCAAACCCTTACCCAGTGGAAAGCGGCAGATCTCCAAGGAGCCGAAGGGAGGGTGGCAGAGATTGGTGAAGATGGTAAAAGCTTGACTCTGTGGCTCGGTGGACTGCCTCCAGAAGTCCTCAATAACTATCAGCCCTCTTCCCTATTTACTCTCACCCCAACGCCAGAGTCCCTTCCAGGGTCAACCCCCCTAATTCAACTGCGCTCGATTGAAGGCTTAAAGGCAAAAGCCGTAATGGTTCCTGGCAATAACGTTGACCTAGATATAGAAGAAGGAGACCTGATTCAAGAATCGGTGCGTTATCTCTCCCGTTCCCTAAACTTAGTCGTGGGGATCTGCCAAGACTTAGAACGTATAGAACGGGTTGATGCCACCAGTGCCTTCTCAGGTATTCCCAATGTGTCTACGGTGGTTTTAGGAGAATTAACCCAAGCGGTTAATTGTGTGTTTAGTAAGGGGATTAATTCCAATCTCTCCCAGGGCATTAATTCCCACAACAGCTATGGCTTATTTTCCCCTGGATTAGACTTAATTCCCCATACCATGGGAGAAACTGATGAAGCGGTCAAAACAGCAATTCGGCGGTTAATGCCCACCTTGGATGCCCTCTGGGCGATGAAACTGTTACAGTTAACGGTTAATCCTGGATCGTCTCGTTTGGCAGTGCGAGCCACTTTGGAGAAGTTTACCCCCGAACGAGAAATTATCGCTAGACAGGAACCGGTGCGATCGCCCATTCCCCGGACTTCAGCCGCTAAAATCCCCTCCTTACTTAATCTAGAGATCGGCAGTCGCATCGGTTACCGTCTCCATAACCAGGAAGATCGCCCCTTATACGTGATGTTGTTCGGCTTGGATCGTTCTGGAGCATTAGAGCTATTTCAACCCTCTAAAGTCTCCTTATCCCTCAAAAGCGCCAGCCCAAGTTCTGGAAGCCAGACAGAGCTAAATGTTACCGTAGAGAATCAACAGTTAGTCATTCCTCCAGGAGCCAGTATTTTTCTGCCAGAGGCGATCGCCCCGGTTGAATGGACAGTATGCTGTGGGGATGGATTAGCCCACACGCAAATACTCTTTAGTGTGGCTCCCTTTACGCAAACGGCTAAAGTCTTGAAGTTAGCTGAATCTTCAACTGGATCAAAGGGCGTATCGGGTACGGTCAAAAATCCTGGAGCTACAGCTAAAGCGATTTTAGAAGATCTACACCAAGCCAGTCGGGCCGAACTTGCTCCAGAATGGATTAAACCCGATAGTTATGCGTTTTCGGTTAAGGCTTGGTGTTCATTAAGCTTTATTTACCGTGTCGTTTAGAAGTGAATTAGAATACACTCGTCAATTTAACGAAAAATGGGATAATTTGGAGAAATCTGGCAGGTTTTACTGGGCACTCAAATGAACAATCAGATGGCATTCATCCTCTCTACTCTCATATGGTCTACGGGAGGACTGGCAAATTTGGCAGTGGTTGAACCTTCAACCGCTCAAGGGTTACAGGAAGAACAGCTTATTGCACAGGGGGGAAGATTAGATTCTGACATGCGGGATGCGATCGCCAATGAAGTAGAGGCGACGTTTTTTAGTACGATGATCTCCATGAATGCCTTGTTTGTGGCGTTTTTGGCGCTGTTTTTTGCCCTAGTGACCATTGGCTTTTGGCTCCAACTGCAACGGTTAAAGCAGCAAACGGAGTTTCATAAACAAGAGTTGGCCAGCTTTGAACAGGATGCGGTATCCTCGATTAAACAGACCATTGGTTCTGCCGAAACCGTGTTAGAGGCGATCGCTGAAAAGGAATTATTAGCTGAACAACAAATCAGTCACGCTAAGTCAGAAGCCGTATCGGAACTTAGGGAAATTGCGGCTGAGACCGAAAAAGCAAAAGATGAAATTTATCAAAAATTAGCAGAAGTTTTACCTCGGTTAACAGAAGCAGCCAATGCCGTGCAAAATGGGCATGGGGTAATCAATGGAATCAATGGTGCAAATGGGGCAAATGGTACAAATGGAGCAAATCCTGCCCAACCCCCTCCCCCTCCATCCTATTCTAAAGCAGCCAATGAGTATCTGAGGCAAGGAGATACCCAATTTTTGCAAGGTCGGTATCATGAGGCGATTACCCTTTACGATCAGGCGATCGCTCATCAAACCCATTTCCCTGAAGCCTGGAATAATCGTGGTGGTGCATTAGCCAAACTCGGCCGCCATTCAGAAGCGATCGCCTCCTACGATCGGGCGTTAAAATTACGGGAGAATTTTCCTGAAGCCTGGAATAATCGTGGTGGAACTTTGGCCAAATTACAACAATATGAAGAATCTTTAGAGTCCTATAATAAAGCCGTTGCGTATAAACAATCTGACCCCTTAATTTGGATGAATTTAGCCAATGTCTTGGTAAAACTTCAGCGCTATGAAGAAGCTGTTTCTGCCTATGATAAAGCGATTCAATATCGTGCCGACGATCCCTTACTTTGGCAACAACGCGGTAATTCTTTAGCCCAAATTCGGCGCTATGAACCCGCTTTAGATTCCTATAACCAGGTGCTGAGTTTGCAAGCCAATAATCCCGAAATTTGGTATGCAAAAGGCTATGTGCTGTATGAATTACACCGATATGAAGAAGCCCTGGAAGCCTACGATCGAGCGATCGAATTAGAAGAGAATAAAGCCGATTATTGGAATAATCGGGGCAATGCTTTAGAAAAATTAGATCGCTTTGATGAGGCAATTGCTTCCTATGAACAAGCCCTTCGCATACAACCTGATAAATATGAAGCCTGGGATAACCGGGGATATACTCTCAGTAAACTGAAACGCTATAAAGAAGCCCTATCCAGTCTTGATGAAGCCTTAAAATGTAAACCCGATCATGCCAATGCTCATTACAATAAAGCCTATTGTTATGCCTTAATGGGCGATCAAAAATCTTCCCTAATTAGTCTCCATCGCGCCATTAAAATTAATCCCATGTATCGGGAAGTGGCTCAAAATGATGCTGACTTAGAATCGGTTCGCAACCATCAGGTCTTTAAGCGAATCATGGCAGGAGAATTAAAAGTTGCTGGTTCTGCCTCTTAGGGGAACATGGGGAACACGGAGATAACCTCCTATTATCTATTCCCTATTCCCCATTACGGCATCTCCTTGAAAATATGGCGTAAATCCCATTGATCTTCACAGCCATATCCTTTTTCTATCCACTCTTGTAAATTAGAGTCCACGAGGCGATAAAACTGCCGGCAACTGGGTTGATAAAATTGGCTAATTCCTGCCCAAATGAGGCTACGAATCACATCTAATCCAGTTTTTAAACTCGATTCTGTATTGCCAGGAATGCCTTGTTCTTTGACCGTATATGTTTCCATCCAGATGCCATGACTACCAAGGATAATTGTTCCTAACCATTGGGCGCGGGGGAGATGCCGAGCAGAGGTGATCGTTTGCACGTGGTGAACTCCCCATTGTTTCAGAATGGGTAACGTATAGTAAAAGTTTTCAAAGGTGGAATGGGCGCAACGTTCTAACCACACTTGATTTTGGGGAGCAGTATTAACTTCAAATAGGCGAATAATGCACGGATCGTCAGCTCCTTGGGAGATTAAAATAGGAATGTTAGGATCATCTTTGGCGACTTGCGTCATATGGACTTCTCGGCGAATACTTCCCCCTAGCATTAAATAGGCATCAAGGGGAGATTGGGAAGCAGCAGAGAGTTTTTGTGAAGTGGCGATCGCCCACCCACTGCCAATCACTATAATCAGACTAAGTCCTACCAAAGTGCCAAACAGCAACCAACGAGGCAGCACCCAAGAGCCGAGTCGCGCCCAAATCTTCATCATCACCTCCCAACGAACCGACCATCCATGCGATTCTGAGTATAGGCGATTGCCATTTTGCTGAGTCGATGTAAAGTTATGTTATGTTCACTGGTCGAACCATGGGAAAAGTGGCTCACAATAGGGAAAGTGAGATTTTCCCCTTGAAGTAGACTCAAAGGGCTTCCTTGAGCATTTTGCCTTCTTCGATTAATTCAGTATTGCGGCTCATCGACTAAATTAATCGATAAAATGAAGATGAAGACCAAATAGGACGGCTCACTCTCTAACCTCCATCGCGAATAATCCCAATGAATTGGTATAAAAACTGCTTAAAACCGCTTCAAATTGCCTTGCTCAGTGGCACCTTAACTACCACAGCAAGCTTAGGTTTACTGGGTACAGCCTGGTGTCAATCCGTAAGTGCAGCCCTACAGGATAGTCCCAAATCCATTGTGGATGAAACCTGGCAAATTGTGAACCGCGAGTATGTTGACCCCAATTTTAATCAAGTCGATTGGTTAAATGTGCGACAGGATCTCCTGGATCGCCAATATACCAGTCCGGATCAAGCCTATAGAGCTATTCGAGCCGCTCTCAAACAGCTTAACGATCCCTATACCCGTTTTCTTGACCCGAAGCAGTTTCAACGACTGACCGAGCAAACCTCTGGGGAATTATCAGGGGTGGGTATTTCCTTAGAAATCCATCCCCAAACTCGCCGATTAACCGTGGTTAAACCCTATGAAAATTCTCCTGCCTTAAAAGCGGGGATTCTGGCTGGAGATATCATTTTAGCGATTGATGGTCAGTCTACGGAAGGCATGTCTCTACAAACGGTTAGCCAACTGATTCGGGGGGATGTGGGCAGTCAAGTTAAACTGAAACTAACCCGACCCGGATGGGGGGCTTTTGAATTAGAATTAGTCCGAGCTACGGTGGAAGTTCCTGCGGTTAATTATGAAGTGAAACAAGAGGGTTCCCTGCGAGTCGGCTATATTCGCTTAGATGAATTTAGCTCCCATGCAGCAGAACAAATGGAGCGCTCGATTAAGGATTTAGAACATCAAAACGTTGATGGGTTTGTGTTGGATTTGCGCGGTAACCCAGGGGGATTATTAGAATCAAGTATTGAAATTGCCCGTATGTGGCTTGACAATGGGGCAATTGTCAGTACCATTGACCGCGATGGTAATTGGGAGTCTGTGCGAGCTAACCGTACTGCCTTAACGAAAAGACCTTTAGCGGTTTTAGTCGATCAAAAATCGGCTAGTTCTAGTGAAATTCTCACTGGCGCTCTGCAAGATAATCATCGCGCTCAAATTGTGGGAATGAAAACCTTTGGTAAAGCTTTAGTGCAGGCAGTTCATTCCCTCTCCGATGGCTCTGGATTAGCGGTGACCGTTGCCCATTATTACACGCCGAAGGGAACCGATATCAGTAAAACGGGGATTACGCCAGATGTGACGATAGAGTTGAGTCAACAAGAGCAACGGCGCTTAGTACGAAATGCCCGTTTACGTGCAACGTCTTCCGATCGCCATTATACCCAGGCGATCGCCTCTTTAGTCGCTCAATTGTCTCCGAAACCGTTAGCGACAACATTTGAAGAGTGATATAGTACTTCCCCCTAGCCAATAGGCAACAGGCACTCTAGCAATAGCTCCCATTGCTTAGGTTCTAAGCCTTCAAGCTGTACTTCATAGAAGAGAGAATCGCCATAATGGGTAATAGATTAACTGTTTTTCCCTACTTTGGGGATAAGATGGCGATCGATACCGGTGGTGGCGGTTATGCTGGAAGAAATCTCTCAAAATAGGACAAATTTATGAAAGTTTCTACAGCATTTATTTCCGTACCGGACTATCTGGAAGCAGAAAAAATAAGTCCCATTCGCCATGAATATCTGGGCGGTCAAATCTTCGCCATGTCTGGGGGTAGCGAAGCACATAATCGGATTGCTATCAATATTGTCAGTCTCTTAAACATTCGCTTGCGGGGGAGTGGTTGTAAAACGTTCATGTCAGATATGAAAGTCAATATACCTATCGCTCGCGATACGGCAGACATTTTTTATTATCCCGATGTCATGGTGACTTGCGACCCCCAAGATACGGCAAAATATCATAAAACTCGTCCTTGTTTAATTGTGGAAGTACTTTCTCCTTCCACTGAAAGTTTAGATCGGCGAGAAAAATGGATAAATTATCAAAGTTTGCCCAGTTTACAGGAATATGTGCTCGTGTCGCAAACGGAAATGAAGGTGGAAATGTATCGACGGAATACAGCGGGAAATTGGTCTCTGGAAATTTTAGAGGAAGGCGATCGTTTAGAGTTAAAATCAGTAGGTTTAACCTTCACAATGACAGATATTTATGATGAGGTTTTGATGGAATAATGAATGATTTCTACTATTTCTAAATGTTGTAGATCATTATACAAGTTTCTTGATAAATATCTTCTATCGAACTCGTCGATTTTTAGCCAAGTATGCAGCGCTATATAGTATACTCTTTATCCTCTTTATCACCCCTTGAGTCTGATGACCCAACCTCTCAAATTGCAAACCCTTCCAGCTCCCTGGATCTCCCCAGAAAACTTCGCCCCCTACGGTCAAGCGATCTGGGCTACTGATGACGACAAACCCTATGATTTCCAGGATGCCCAACTGATCCTCGATCGCGGAGAGCCTCGATTTTACATCATGCGCTTGCACCAAAACGGGCGACAATTTTCCGCCATTACCCGTCATCAAAACTGCACCCAATGCCTAGGATCGCTTGAAGGTAAAGATTGGTTTTTAGGCGTTGCACCACCGAGTGAAAACCCGCAACCTGACCTCAATGAGATCCGAGCCTTTCATATTCCTGGTAACTGCTTCGTGAAACTCCACCTGGGAACCTGGCACGCAGGGCCTTATATTGACCACGATCGGGTCGATTTTTATAACCTGGAATTAAGTGATACAAATAGTACCGATCATCACACCTGTAATCTGCGCTCAAGTTATGGTGTAACGTTTGACATCATAGATCTTTAGGGCGCGATCGCCTGGAATCTTGGGGCACAACTTTGAGCCATAAGCTGATGATTTCATATTATTATACGTTTTTGAACAAACATCGTTATCTGGACTTCAATATGTTGAAATTTCAACACAATATCCAACACATTTGGTGGGATTTTGGGGAAACTCTTTATAAAACATTGCCTACTTTTTATGAAAAGAAAACAAAACGATTTATAGAACTTTATGCTTCAATTATCGGGCAGACTGTAACTCCTCAGATAGAGCAGGAATGTCTACAAGCTTATGAAGAGCATGGCAGTCGCTGTATGGTTTTTATGAGCTTGGGCAAAGATAAAGATTTTTGGTTAAGAAATCGTAATATTTCTGTAAAAGACTACATCGTACCTGATGAATCCATTAAACAAACCTTTTACAAGTTGACTCAACGGTTTCCACCCCACTCCCTATTTAGTGGAAAGAAACGCAATGATACGAAAGAAATGCTAAAATATATAGGCATTGATATAAATATTTTTGCACATATTATCACTAACGATGAGTTACATTATCCTAAACCTAATAGCGAAGGTTTTAACAAAATTCTTCAGCTATCAAATATATCTGCTCAAGAGATTTTATATATTGGAGATAGAATAAAAGCAGATTTGATGCCCGCAAAAAAAGCTGGTATGAGAACCGCATTGATGAGTCTGAATAAAAAAAATGAACCAAATGAGGAAGAGATAAATTATGTTGACTATATTATAAAGCACCCTGCTGAAATACTGGATGCGACTATAGCTGTAGCGACCCGCAAACATCGAGACTCTGACCCACAAACAGAGGGATTTTGAGACCCAATTTAGGATCGCCAGCTCCACTCAGGAAAATGCGCAGAGGTGATGGTTGAGCGAAGCGGTGGCAAGGGAGCAGAATATTCTTGATTTATAGCAAATGGTCTTTTTTCGCTCCCTTACCATAAACCATCGCTGTAGCAAGCATTTTCCCTACAAGTTGGGTTGCCAACGTACAGTCAATCAATTATTGTTTCGCCACTCCCAAGGTGGAATAGGGTTACCTGTTCACAACCCAATCTTTTTCTGTTTAGCGATTGATCGCCTCCCCGTCAGAAATTCCCATTTTATTTGGGCAGTTACCAGAGTAGCGCTTGTAGTGCCAGACGTATTGTCGACTTTAGTAGACTGCCAAGGCGCAACTAAGCTCATTCATTTATCTCTCAATGAGATGGAACAGCAACAACTACATCATTCAGCACAAGTGCTACAGGAGATTATTAGTCAACTGGATTTGTAGGGTTCAGGGACTTTAGGGGCGCTCTCTCCTAACTATTGCTCATAATGCGCCAAAGATTTTCCCACTCCCTGCTTCAAGAGGCACGAAATGCTCGAAAATAAAGAGGCTGAAGATCCGAGCATCAGCTTTTTATGAGTATAAAGACCATTTCAACTCAACCGTTTACCGACCAAAAACCGGGAACCTCCGGTTTACGCAAACAGGTTCCGGTATTTCAACAACCGCATTATTTGGAAAATTTCATCCAATCCATTTTTGATAGTTTAGAGGACTTTCAGGGTAAAACCTTAGTTTTAGGTGGAGATAGTCGCTATTATAACCGACCAGCTATCCAGACGATTTTGAAAATTGCGGCCGCAAATGGTGTAGGTCGAACTCTAGTGGGACAAGGAGGAATTTTATCCACTCCTGCTGCTTCTTGCATTATCCGTAAAAATGGGGCATTTGGAGGTATTGTTCTTTCTGCTAGTCATAACCCAGGAGGGCCAGAAGGGGATTTTGGCGTGAAGTATAACGTCAGTAATGGCGGGCCAGCTCCAGAAAAGGTGACCAGCGCCATTTACGATCGCTCCAAAACCATCGATCGCTATACAATCTTAGAAGCGGCCGACCTCAATCTTGATCAGTTAGGCAGCTTCAAACTAGGAGATATGAGCGTCGAGGTGATTAACTCGGTTGCTGACTATGCCGAGTTGATGGAGTCCCTGTTTGACTTTAACGTGATTCGCGATTACCTCAGTTCTGGCCAGTTTCGCATGTGTATGGACTCCCTGCACGCCGTTACCGGGCCCTATGCCAAAGAACTGTTTGAAACTCGTCTCGGAGCACCTGCGGGAACCGTGCAAAATGGAGTTCCCCTAGAAGACTTTGGTGGCGGTCATCCCGATCCGAACTTAGTCTACGCCCATGATTTAGTCGAGATTCTCTATGGAGATAATGCACCTGACTTTGGTGCAGCGTCTGATGGAGACGGCGATCGCAATATGATATTGGGCAACCACTTTTTTGTTACCCCTAGCGATAGTTTAGCCGTCCTCGCCGCCAACGCCACCCTCGTCCCCGGATACAAAGAAGGCCTAGCCGGCATTGCCCGTTCCATGCCCACCAGTGAAGCACCAGATCGCGTGGCCGAAAAACTGGGTATCGACTGTTACGAAACGCCCACCGGCTGGAAATTCTTTGGTAATCTTCTCGATGCTGGAAAAGCAACCCTTTGCGGCGAAGAAAGTTTTGGAACCGGTTCCAATCACGTGCGCGAAAAAGATGGTCTCTGGGCCGTTTTATTTTGGCTCAATATCCTCGCGGTTAAACAGCAATCTGTCGAGGAAATTGTCCAAGAACATTGGCAAACCTACGGTCGGAATTACTATTCTCGTCATGACTATGAAGGAGTAGAGACTAAACCCGCTAATACCTTAATGGAAAACTTGCGCTCTCTCGTTCCTACACTCCAAGGAAAACAGTATGGAAAGTATGAAGTCAAATATGCCGATGACTTCAGCTATACTGACCCCATAGATGGTAGTGTAGCAACGAAACAAGGGATTCGCATTGGGTTTACCGATGGCTCGCGTATTGTCTTCCGTTTATCCGGAACTGGAACCCAAGGGGCAACTTTGCGCGTGTATTTAGAACGATATGAACCCGATTCTAAAGCACATCATCAAGACCCACAAGAGGCTTTAGCTTCTTTAATTGAACTCGCTGACGAAATTGCTCAAATCCAAGCTTTAACCGGCAGAGAAAAACCCACCGTAATCACTTAATCTCTGGAGAGGAAGAACTAAAAAAAGGGGCCCCCAGCCCCTTGCCCTTGAAATGAGTCAAGGCATAGATTAAACACAATAGGAGGTAAATTGAGTGTTTATGGCTGCGCTAGAAACGATTAAATTATTTCAAAAACAACCCGAACCACGCCACTTTAAGGTGGGCGATATTATCTTTGAAGATGGCCATAAAGGGCAACATATGTATGGCATCATTGAAGGAACGGTGGAATTAAAAGTCAATGGTGAAGTTGTCGAAACTATTGAAAAGGGTGATGTATTTGGGGAAGGTGCTTTAGTGCATCACGAAGGGACTCGCGCTTCTACCGCAGTAGCAAAAACTGATTGCACCCTAGCATTTATCGATAAAGGGCGCTTTTTATTTGCGGTGCAAGAAACGCCAGAATTTGCCCTAGAGGTGCTCCGGAGTTATTCCGATCGCTTGCGACGGCTTAAACGTCATGAAATGTAAGCCCTACGTGCTAGTCATGGGTAATTCGTGAAGCGCTATACTTTAATCCTAAAATAATCCTTAAACTTTTTTGCCATACCCCCTAAATTTTTAAGGGTTATTTAATTTCAGGACAGAACTCGAATTCCTATGATTGAATTAGGCAAGTTGTATCTTTCCAAAGACTTGCCTAATTCAATCGTTATTAGGAGATAATATGAGTCAGACGTTACTCGAACAACTGCGCCAAATGACAGTTGTAGTTGCCGATACGGGGGATATGCAATCGATGGAAAAATTCACCCCCCGCGATGCGACCACGAATCCCTCTTTGATTACTGCAGCCGCTCAAATGCCGGAATATCAAGAGATTGTCGATAGTACGGTGAAAAAAGCCAGAAAAGACTTAGGAAATGCAGCAACGATTCAGGAGGTGGCTAATTTAGCCTTTGATCGCCTAGCTGTCGAATTTGGGCTAAAAATCTTGGATATTATCTCCGGACGGGTGTCTACAGAAGTAGATGCTCGCTTATCCTATGATACGGAAGGCACGATCGCCAAAGCTAGAGACATTATCGCCCAATATGAAGCGGCTGGGGTATCTCGCGATCGCATCTTAATTAAAATTGCTTCCACTTGGGAAGGCATCCAAGCAGCAGAAATTCTGGAAAAAGAAGGTATCCATTGTAATTTAACCCTCTTGTTTGGATTCCACCAGGCGATCGCCTGCGCAGAAGCCGGAGTTACCCTAATCTCCCCCTTTGTGGGTCGGATTTTAGACTGGTACAAGAAACAAACGGGACGCGATAGCTATCCCTCTGCCGAAGATCCCGGTGTATTGTCGGTCACTAAAATCTACAACTACTACAAGAAATTTGGCTATTCCACGGAAGTCATGGGAGCCAGTTTCCGCAACATTGGCGAAATCACTGAATTAGCGGGATGCGATCTACTCACGATTTCCCCGAAACTCCTAGGGGAACTCGATGCAACGGTTGGGGAATTACCAAGAAAACTCTGTCCAGATGCAGCTCAGGAAATGGCGATCGAAAAAATCCCCATGGATAAGGACACCTTCGACAAAATGCACGCTGAAGATCCCATGGCTTCAGAAAAACTCGACGAAGGGATTAAAGGATTCTCTAAAGCCTTAGAACAGTTAGAGAGTCTTTTGGCAGAGCGCTTAAATCACTTAGAAGCAACCGTTGCCGTTTAATCTGTCGAAAAAAGTCGTAGGGGCGAAAAACTTTTCGCCCCTACAGTAGGCTCGGCGGGATCATACATCCTAATGAGAATTACTAAAATTATGTTGTCAATTTTTCATTATGTAGGGGCGATGTACCTCTCACCTCTACAGGATCTATCCATTCTTATTCATCAATTCTTCGGAGAAAATATCATAAAATCTTTGCACAAAGCGATCGCCGTTTACACTGCTCTCTCGATTATTGGCAGTTTGGGCACATTCTTAACGTTGAGATACTTAAAATCTCGCCAGTTTTCTCAAGGGATAGCCCACGCAGAACAGGGAAATTATACTGAAGCGATTGCAGAGTATACTGAAGTTTTGGCTAAGAATGCCAAGCAAGCAGAGGTTTACAATAATCGAGCTACTGCTAACTTTGAAGCCGGAAATTATGCAGAAGCGATCGCTGATTTTGATCAAGCACTGGAGTTAGACCCTAATCTTACACAAGCTTACTACAACCGAGGTTATACTCGCTACCGTACCTTAGATGTAGAAGGGGCGATCGCTTCTTTTATCTCAATGATGTTGATTTACATCCTTGGAGGGCAGAACTCGAAAGTATCACCCTCGCGGAAGTGATTCGTGAAAATTCTACAGTAACTTCTATTCAAGACCAAGCTTTTCTAGCCAGTCAAGATATAGTGAATTCGATTAACAATGAGACATTGTTGTAGGGGCAGGTTTGAAACCCGCCCCTTGTATCTTAAGAGAGTAGGAGATCGGGCCAAGTCAGAGATCGTTAAACAGCCAGCTCCATCGATGTAGATAAGGAGGGAAATAAAGAATAGACAAGACAACAGTTCCAGTGGGTTAGAGGAGAGGGAAAAGAAAGAAATGCTCTCTCTTCTGATGCCCTAAGTACAGTTTCCGTAGAAAATAGGAGTGATGTGGCATCCGTTGAGTTGAAGCGGCCCCGCCCCTTAGATACAGTTCTTCTAAGCTAGTAGTCATTGTGGAGGATGGTGCTGATGTTTGGTAACTTTCAGCTTACTCCATCCTCCTTTCCTTATCCCGAACTCAGGTTAGTCTAAAAAACGTTAACGATTAGGGGTCAACAAGCATTGACCCCTGATGTAAATTAAGCCTCAACAGCCACCTTATCCACAACCAGATTATCATTCACCTCTGGAGAATTAGCTTCCGAAGGGGGAACGACTTGCCAGAACTTAGGCAAATAGGTTTCCCAGTTCTCTAAAATCATCTTGGCTTTCGGACTTCCCGTGCGGGAATAGTGCAACTCAATCAACTCTCGCACAGAAACTGCACCCACCTTCGAGGTTACCCGTTGAAGGGTCACAATCTCGGGATTAATTTTTTCCGGGAAATTCTCATCTTCATCAAGAATATAAGCCAATCCTCCGGTCATCCCTGCCCCCACATTGCGGCCAGTCGATCCGAGAACTACAACCACACCACCCGTCATATACTCGCAGCAGTGGTCGCCCGCCCCTTCAATGACAGCTTTGCCGAGGGAGTTGCGAACCGCAAAACGCTCTCCAGCTTGACCATTGGCAAACAGAGTACCGCCGGTTGCACCATAGAGACAGGTATTGCCGACAATGACATTTTCCGAGGGGTCAAATGTTGCATTGGTTGCTGGAACGATGACAATTTCGCCCCCATGCATTCCTTTACCCACATAATCATTCGCATCTCCGGTCAGGTGCAGGTGCATTCGGGGTAAATTAAATGCACCAAAACTTTGCCCCGCATTGCCGGTAAAGGACAGTTTCAACTCTCCGCTAAAGCCGCTATTGCCGTAGCGACGGGCAATTTCACCAGAGATTCGCGCTCCTACGGAGCGGTCAGTGTTGACAATTTTCCAGGTTTTGCTCACCTTGCCTTGTTCAGAAATAGCGGATTTAATCTGGGCATCGGCTAAGATGTCATCATCTAAAACCGGGCCGTTGGAGTGAACGGGGCCGTGGCCCAGCCAACTGCGATCGCTTCTAGTATCAGGTAAATCGTCAATTAGGGACAGGACATGAATATGGTTAGTTTTGGCTAACTCCACATTCCGCACCTGCAATAGGTCAGCACGACCGATAATTTCGTTTAAGGAACGATAGCCCAACCGTGCCAAGAGTTGACGTACTTCTTCAGCGATAAAATAGAAGAAGTTGACTACATGGCCCGGGATACCGGTAAACTTCTGGCGTAGTCGTTCTTGTTGGGTAGCAACTCCTACGGGGCAATTGTTGGTGTGGCAAATGCGAGCCATAATGCAGCCTTCAGCAATCATGGCAATGGAGCCAAATCCATATTCTTCAGCTCCCAAGAGTGCGGCCATGACCACATCCCAGCCGGTTTTGAGACCGCCATCAGCCCGGAGTAAAACGCGATCGCGCAATCCATTTTCCATCAGCATCCGATGCACTTCAGTTACGCCCAATTCCCAGGGCACTCCCGCATGTTTAATCGAACTCAGGGGACTCGCACCCGTTCCACCATCGTGGCCGGAAATTTGGATAATATCGGCATTAGCTTTAGCGACTCCACAGGCAACTGTACCGATACCAACTTCTGACACCAGTTTGACACTCACGCCTGCATTCGGATTAATTTGATGCAGGTCAAAAATAAGCTGTGCTAAATCTTCAATGGAATAAATATCGTGGTGGGGAGGAGGAGAAATCAGAGGTACACCGGGTTTAGATCTCCGCAACATGGCGATATAGGGACTCACCTTTTTACCGGGAAGTTGGCCCCCTTCTCCGGGTTTGGCTCCTTGGGCCATCTTAATCTCAATCTGCTTGCCATTCATCAGGTATTCAGGAGTCACGCCAAAGCGCCCCGAAGCCACCTGTTTAATGGCACTGCTGGCCGTATCTCCAGCTTGCAGACCCTTGAGGTGGGCAAAACTAGCACTATTTCCTTCACCATCGACATCGTGAAGGGTGGTATAG
This sequence comes from Roseofilum sp., assembly GCF_982964205.1. NCBI lineage: Bacteria > Bacillati > Cyanobacteriota > Cyanophyceae > Desertifilales > Desertifilaceae > Roseofilum > Roseofilum sp. The sequence goes on from NZ_CEZBFX010000029.1 coordinate 42,211, forward strand.
CGCAAGGGATCTTCGCCCCCTTCTCCAGAGTTCGATTTACCGCCCAGACGGTTCATGGCGATCGCTAAAGTTTCATGGGCTTCCCGTCCCAAGGCTCCTAGGGACATTCCCCCGGTACAGAACCGTTTAACAATGTTTTCGACCGGTTCTACTTCTTCGAGGGGAATAGATTGAGTATCGGGGCGAAACTCCAGTAAATCCCGCAGGGCACAAGGGGGACGCTCTTGCAGCATTTTTTGGTACAACTCGTAATGGTCATATCCATCCGTCCCATTTTTCACCGCCTTATGCAATGCCTTGGACATTTCCGGGGAATTCATATGATACTCTAGGCCGGTACGATATTGGATAAAGCCGCGATTTTCCAGTTTTTTGCCGTCCAGTTCTGGGAACGCTTTGGCGTGGAATTGCAGAGTTTCTTGGGCCAATTCATCCAGAGATAAGCCACCAACGCGCGAAACCGTGCCTTCAAAGGCTAGATCGAGCAACTCTTCCCCAATACCGATCGCCTCAAAAATCTGTGCCCCATGATAGGAAGAGAGTAGAGAAATCCCCATTTTCGATAAAATCTTCAGCAGTCCCAACTCGATCGCATGGCGGGTGTTATCTAAGGCTTGTTCCATGGAGATCTTGGGCAGTTTGCCGCGCTCCATAAACCCTTGGGTGCGATCGCTGCTCCACCAATGGCGCACGGTTTCCAAAGCCAGATAGGGACACACTGCGGACGCACCATAGCCCACTAAACAAGCCACATGATGGGTACTCCAACATTGAGCTGTATCGATCACAATGGAGGTTTCACAGCGCAGTTGATTGCGAATCAAATGGTAGTGAACTGCACCGGTTGCCACTAGGGGCGGAATATAGGTTTGGTCGGGGGTAAGATTGCGGTCTGTAAGAACAACCACTTTCGCGCCTTCTCTGACTGCGGTATCTACGCGATCGCACAGTTGGTCAATGGCAACCTTCAGGGATTCTCCCACCGGATACAATGTGGAAACCTCCCGCGCTTTGAGTAGGGAATGTTCCAGCGTTGATAACTCCGCCTCACTTAAAATCGGTGTCGGCAGGCGCAATTGGGTCGTTTTCCGGGACTGAGGATCGAGCAGGTTAGGATGGTCGCCTAAACGAATTTGCAGAGACATCACCAATTTTTCCCGCAGGGGGTCAATGGGGGGGTTCGTGACCTGAGCGAAGCGCTGCTTAAAGTAGTCATACAGCACATGAGGTTTCTGGGACAGCACTGCTAAGGGAATATCATCCCCCATGCAGAAGGTTGGCTCTTTGCCCAGTTCAGCCATGGACTGTACCACCATTTCCACATCTTCCGAGGTATAGCCAAAAGCAGTTTGGGATCTGAGTAGAGTTTTCTCGTCTAGGTTTAGGTGAGTATCCCAAGGCAGTTCGGCAAGATCGTGGGTTCCTGCTTTCAGCCATTCTCCATAGGGATATTGACTGGCGACCTGTTGTTTAATTTCCCAGTTGTGCAGTACTTGGTGATTTTCCAGGTCAATGGCCATCATTTGTCCCGGGCCTAAGCGACCTTTTTCGATGACTTCGGATTCATCCAGGAGAATACTACCGGTTTCCGAAGCAATCACAATATAGCCATCTTTGGTTAAACTGTAGCGAGCTGGGCGCAGACCATTGCGGTCTAGGGCTGCTCCCACATAGCGACCATCGCTAAACACCAGTAGGGCTGGGCCATCCCACGGTTCTTGGATGCCGGCATAGTATTCGTAAAAGTCGATAATTTCTTGACGATTGTCTAAAGCCGGTTGATTGTGGAAGGCTTCGGGAACCAGGATCATTAAGGCTTCCATGGGGGTGCGTCCGGAGAGTACCATCAACTCGAAGACATTATCGAGGTTAGCCGAGTCGGAGGCGCTGCGGTTGGTCAGAGGAAGCAGTTCTTTCAGGCGATCGCCCCATACGGGTGAGGTAAATTCGATTTCGCGAGTCCGCATCCAGTTCAAATTGCCCAAGAGGGTGTTAATTTCTCCGTTATGCCCCAACATCCGTAGGGGTTGGGCTAACGACCATCTTGGCATCGTGTTTGTACTGAATCTTCGGTGAAAAATAGCATAACTGCTGGTATAGAGAGGATTTTTGAGATCCAGATAAAAGTCTCCCAAGATAACGGAGCGTACCATGCCTTTGTAGAGAATTTGGCGAGTAGAAAAGGAAACAATATAGATCTCAACTCCGGAGCGATCGGCATCTAAATGGGTTTTCTTCCGAGTTAAATACAACAGGCGCTCTAGCTCCTGTCCCGATAGATTTGGAGACTCAACCAGTAATTGTTCAATTTGCGGTTCATTTTCCCGTGCTTGGGGCCCTAAAATCTCCAGGTTTACTGGAACCACGCGCCATCCAAGTGGCTTCAACCCTTCTTCTCTCAGATGTTGTTCAAATAAGGCTTTGGCTTTGTTGCGGGCCGATCCATCCTGGGGTAAAAAGACCATTGCCACTCCCATATGGCTAGGACTTGGCAGCGTAATGTCTTCTGTCTGGCTCCAGTCTTGGAATAAGTCCCAGGGAATACCGGTCATTACCCCCGCCCCATCTCCAGAGTCTCGATCGGCGCTACAACCTCCCCGATGTTCGAGACAGGTTAAACCCGATAAGGCTTTGGTAATTAAATCATGGCTGGCAATCCCTTGGGGATGGGCAATGACTCCCACCCCACAGGCATCTCGTTCTTCTGTGAGTTGGCGTAAAACTTTTTCTTCTCGTCCTGAAGTCCCCAGGTCGGAAGAACCAGTTAGTGGATGCAGTTGATCTTGAGTTAAAATTCTGTCCATGGGATTCATCAAAGGTATTTTTGGATTGGGAGTTTCTGACGCTGCGTGCTTTTTGTGCTATAGGAGCTGGTCAACTCAGCGATGCAGACATCATATCCCTATTGATCGATAAGATTTCGTATCAATTACTGCTGGATGTTGGCAGGGATTTTGCTTTCTGTCGGGACAAGCGAATCCAGAGAGTGCTGTGTATTTACCCGCCCCGAATTTGATGTGGATAATGATTGTATCGAATTCTAGTCAGTTCTGGCAATTGTTTCGATCTTGGAGGCATGGTAGACGCGAAGTTTCTTCTCGAAGAGTACTCCCAAGATTGGCCGGCTTTCATCCCGATGCTCGTCTAGTCCCTTCAGCAATGTGCAGCACGAGGACAACTTTAAAGATCCAGTTGATCCAGCAAAACGCGATGATTTCCCCAAACCGGAAAATGCAAAAAATTGCGGATCAACTCGCTGAAAACGATGATTATTGCGAAAGTTCAGAGGAAATTGATAGCACGCCGTTACATTCCGTTACAGACTCAACGCCAGGGACTGAGGCGTTAAAGGTGGGCGATCGCATGGGATTCTTGATTGAGAACTTATTCACAGAGAAGCCGGTTCCCTGTTGTGGGTTGGTTCACGAAATAAGGGGTAACCGAGTGTTGGTCACCGCTAGAGCGAATGATTCGATAAACTTGGGAGACCTCGGCTCTAACATGTGGGATAAGAAAAGGCTGCCCACACAGACAGATAAGCTTTTTATCCCCTGGCGCTTGTTGAGGAAGTTTCTCTCCATCCCCAAGCCTCCGGATCGATCGCAACCCTCACCCAACCCTGAATTACCCAAGAAGGGAGATCGCGTCTACTACCGGGTGCAGACCCGAAGAAGCGATCTCCCTGCTGTGGTCTGACTTGTTTTGGCCCCAGGCTAGTTGCGAAGCTTCCATCACCAAAGTCTTTTCTAAAAACATCCTCAAGCCGTACACCAAAAACCACCTCATCCGAACTATTCCCATCTCCCTAGCCCTTCAGGACCTATTAGAGGAGCGAAAGAGGCGATCGGGCTTAGTCTTCCCCTCGCCTCACAAAAAGTACATCGACCAAAGCAACTTTTCTAGTCGGGTCTGGAATTGCGTCCTTCACTCCTTAGTAGCCGAAGGAGAAATCCGCAAGCGCCTACGCCCCTACTGCCTACGCCATTCCTTCGTCACCAACATTCATCACGAACATGGAGTCCCCTTCCCCACCATTGCCCACCTGATTGGCGACAAAATTGAAACCGTCATCCGCTTTTACTCAGGAACCAAACCCTTAACCACCCAAACCTTCCCCAACCTCTATTAAACCCCTCCAAACTGGTACGATTTGGGATCGGAATTTTCAATCCAGATTGCGCTCCCTGTAAGGGCTAGTGAGTTCTATCCCCAGAAAAAACATGCCCAAAAGTGGTACGATTTTGGTACAGGGCAATTTTCCCTAAAAATTTCCGAATCGCTGAAACCCTTGCTGTGACTGGGATGGAGGTAAGCGGACTCGAACCGACTCTCTTAAACTGAGCTAACGCTATTTGAA
>NZ_CEZBFX010000030.1:0-44894 GCF_982964205.1 Roseofilum sp.
GCGTGAAAAATGGTTTTCCTATTACCTATTACCTATTACCGCGCGAAGCGCTGTAATTGTAGACCAGGAGCAATTACCAGAAATAAGTGAGGCGATGATCTATACAGCTATGTGCCGCTTGATGCTCAGAAGATTAGCGCGTCTGGCCCAATCTTCTTAATTTTTGTTTTATAAACGGTCTCTTATTTCCTTCCGAGAAAAGGAATGGTTAGTAGCGGAAATTTCAGAGTGGTTGGAAGAGAACAGGCGATCGCCAGGATAACCGTCAGGGTCGATAACCCACTCTAGTGGACTGTTTCATCTAAAATAGTGCATGATATGGGTTTGAATTGAGCCTCACCCTCGATCGGATGATTCAAAGGTATGGCGTGAGCGTTAAAATGCGGCAAGAACTATCTTGGGTAAATCTTCAGAGGAATTAGACTATGGGTGTTGAGGTAACATCAACCACAGAACAGGAGATCGCCCCCGTACAGACTCCAGAACCGACTCAAGCAGCCTCCTCTTGGACTATTGAGGATTCTGAGGAACTCTATCGCATTAATGGATGGGGAGACCCCTATTTTTCCATTAATGCGGCCGGTCATGTGGTGGTTTCCCCGAAAGGCGATCGCGGGGGTTCCTTAGATCTCTATGAGCTGGTAGAAGCTCTGAAACAGCGCGATATTCATCTTCCCTTCGTCATTCGCTTTTCCGATATACTAGCCGATCGCCTAGAACGGCTGAATGCTTGTTTTTCTCAAGCCATCACCCGCTACAATTATCCTGGCATTTATCAAGGGGTATTTCCAGTCAAATGCAACCAACATCGGCAACTGGTAGAAGATTTGGTTCATTTTGGCCAACCCTTCCAGTTTGGTCTAGAAGCGGGATCTAAACCCGAATTGTTGATCGCCTTAGCTCTCCTGAAAACTTCCAATTCCCTGTTAATTTGCAACGGATATAAGGATAAGGAATATGTCGAAACCGCCATCTTAGCCCGCAGACTCGACAAACAAACGATCATTGTTTTAGAGCAACTCGAAGAAGTGGAGTTAGCGATCAAAGCCCACCAAGAATTAGGAGTAACTCCAGTGGTGGGAGTGCGAGCGAAACTGAGTGCTAAAGGGGAAGGTCGTTGGGCTACATCCACGGGAGATGGAGCAAAATTTGGCTTAACCATTCCCGAAATTGTCCATGTGATGGAACGCCTGCAAGAGGCCAATCTATTATCGTCTCTGCAACTGTTGCATTTCCATGTTGGCTCTCAAATTTCCTCGATTAGTGTGATTAAAGATGCCATCCGGGAAGCGAGCCAAATTTATGTACAATTGGCTAAAAGTGGTGCAGATATGCGCTATTTGGATGTGGGGGGCGGTTTAGGGGTCGATTATGATGGCTCAAAAACCAACTTCTACGCCTCGAAAAATTACAATATGCAGAATTATGCCAATGATATTGTCGCCGAGGTCAAAGAAGCCTGCGAACAAGCCAAAGTGAAAGCCCCTGTACTGGTGAGCGAAAGTGGAAGGGCGATCGCCTCCCATCAGTCCGTACTCATTTTTGATGTCTTAGGAACCAGTGAAGTGCTGACACAGAAGGCTTTCGAGGTCGAAAGTAGCGATCATTTGATCATCCGCAATTTGTGGGAAACATACCAATTTATTCAGGTCAATAATTATCAGGAATGCTACCATGATGCGATTCAGTTTAAGGAAGAAGCCATTAGTTTGTTTAATTTTGGCTATTTGAGTTTAAGCCAACGGGCGAAAGCCGAACAGCTCTATTGGGCCTGTTGTGAGAAGATCTTGGACATCATTCGCCACGAACCCTATGTACCGGACGATCTCGAAGGTCTCCAGATGAGTATGGCTTCGATTTACTATGTCAATTTATCGGTGTTTCAATCAGCGCCGGATAGCTGGGCGATCGATCAATTATTCCCGATTATGCCTCTTCATCGCTTAAATGAACAGCCCACTTGTCAAGGAACTTTAGCCGATCTTACGTGCGATAGTGATGGTAAAATCACTCGATTTATCGATCTACGCGATGTAAAATCGTTGTTGGATTTGCATCCCCTAAACCCCGGAGAACCCTATTATCTGGGCTTATTTTTAGGCGGTTCATATCAGGAAATTATGGGAAATTTGCATAATTTGTTTGGCGATACCAATGCGGTTCACATTGGCTTAACACCCAAAGGTTATCAGGTTAAACAGGTCGTGAAAGGAGATACGATGGCAGATGTTTTAAGTTATGTAGAATATGATATTGAAGACTTAATTGAAAGTATTCGCCAGCAAACAGAATCAGCCCTAGAAGAAGGAACGATTTCTATTGCAGAATCGCAACGGTTGCTCAATAGCTACAAGGAAAGTTTAAACCGCTATACTTATTTGTCTGTGGAAAGTTATAGCGCTTCGCGCTAGGGAATAGGGAATAGGGAATAGGGAATAGAAATTTTCTTCACTCTCTCTTCCCTTACTTCCCTTGCTATATACTATGGGTAGGGATAAAAATTTTTCACCTTATAAAGCAAGGGATGACTTAACTCTCTTCCTCTGGATAAATAGGGACTCCATCTAGGGTTCCAAAACGTCCTAAGGGCCAAAAGCGAAGCACGGCACGACCAATAATATTTTTTCGCGGTACTGCCCCCCAGCAGCGGCTATCATAACTGCTATTGCGATTATCACCTAAAACCACATAGGAGCTTTGAGGCACGATTTGAGGTTGATCCAGAAATCGTTGATCGGGGGGACAAACATCTACGGTTGTCAATTGATGATCGGATGTATCGTTGATCTGGGCGGAGGGGTTAATCTCGGAAGCTACATAATTTTCATCTAAGAGTCGATCGTTAATATAAACTTGCCCATTTACAATCTCAATTTTATCGCCCGGTAAACCAACGACTCGCTTAATTAAGGCATCTTTGAAATTGGGGTCTTTTTCCTTCATCTTGTCCGTGGGAGAAAACACGATGATATCCCCCCGTTTAGGGTCACCAAACCGATAGCCGAGTTTATCAATGATGAGGCGATCGTGGGTGGGTTCATACTGTAAGGTGGGTAGCATTGACCCGGAGGGAATATAACGGGCTTCGGCGACAAAATGACGAATCCCAATGGCAAGAAGGGCTGCCAGTCCAATGGTTTTGAGTCCTTCAATCCAAGGATTTTCGGGAGTCGGGTTGGTATTCTGGTCAGAGTTGGGTTTATTCACACGAGTCATAGGTTAGGACAAAGTTGAAGCAAGGGAGAGGCAAGTGCCTCTCGATCGTGAAGACGTTGTTTTAGTGTACCGCTAGAATACAATAGGCTCTAAAGATGTTATCTATAAGTTCCCTCTTCTGTCTACTTCTGCTACATCCGTCAATTCCCCTGGTCGCGTTCTTTTTCCCACAAGGGAATGGAAGTTCGGGATAGTTCGGATTGAGGATGGCTCTATTGTAGAAGTTTGGCAAGGTTGCTTGTCAATGGATGGGGTAGATTGGTCAGGAAATATAGACGCTCAAGAGTTAACTTTGTTGCTTGTGTCCACTCTCGTATAACTGCTTATTGTGTCTGTTGACTACGATCTGATTGTTTGGGGAGGTTCTCCAGCGGGAACCTATGCGGCGGTTATGGCGGCGCAACGAAAGGCTAGGGTGGCACTGATTGTGCCACCAGAGACTTCTCCTAGCTACGGTTTCGAGGATGGTTTAACGTTGCCTCTACCGTTGCGACAGGGTCAAAATCGGCTCGATCCGATGAGGGATGCTGAGGATCTATCCTATCAATGGTTGTGTGAATGGGTACAAACTGGAGTGGAGACATTAGCACTGATGGACTCTCCGCCGGCTCTAGAGCAGTTGGGGATTGATTTGGTTCAGGAATGGGCGGAGTTTCAGGAAAAACAGGGACAAATTGCGATCGCCTTAAGCAACCGTCGTTTGCTCTCTTCTGCCTATTTGCTGGCTCCGGAAACCCAGCCCAGGATTGAGATTGAGGGTTTGGCGAGTACGGGTTATCTGACACCAAAGCAACTGGTGAGCTTGAAGTCACCTCCTTCGTCTTTGGCGATTATTGGATCGGAGCCTCGTGGGATTGAGTGGGCACAATTCTTTCAAGAGTTGGGGTCTCAAGTGACGCTGATTACCGAGAATCCCTGTATTTTGCCCCAGGAAGAACCGGAAGCGTCTAATCTGATTCAAGCTCAATTGAAGGCGTTGGGTGTGGAGATTTTACTGGAAACCCAGGTGACTCAAGCACGACCGATTGAGGGACAAACTTGGTTGCAAGTGGGAAATCGGGCGATCGCCGTCGATAACGTGTTATTAGTTACTCTTCCTGCTTTGCCATTTCCTGCTCCAACGTTGGAGTTTCTCGGAGTGGAATGGGGCGATCGGGGTTTAAGAGTGAACAACAAACTACAAACTACAAATCCCAAAATTTATGCTTGTGGGGATAGTTTGGGTGGATATTTATCACTTCATCTTAGCCTATATGAGGCAAAAATCGCCATTAAAAATGCCTTATTGTTACCATTCTTTACTATTGATTATCAACAGTTACCCTATACGGTCTACAGCCAACCCACCTTAGCTAGAGTAGGATTAACCGAAGCCAGCGCAATGAGGCGATATGGAGATAAGGTGCAGGTGATTCAAGAAGATTTAAAAACCAATCCAGCCGCAGTTTTATCTGGGGAGATTACGGGGTTTATTAAAGTGATTGTGCAACCGGATGGCACAATTCTAGGCGCTACAGTGTTGGGAACCAGAGCAGAAGAGTTGATCCAACCCCTGAGTCTAGCTATTCGTCATCGACTGAAGTTGCAAGCGCTCCAGGATAGTCCGGGGGTCTTTGGCAGTGTATCACAACTGCTGACAAGAGTGGGCGATCGCTGGCAAATTGAGCAATTTAATCAATCTTATTGGTCGAAAACAATTCTTAATTGGTGGCTCTCCTGGAAACGAGGTTAAACAGTTAGAAACTATGATATTCTAAGGTCGTCATTTTTTAGGATTCAATCCGGCCCTTAACAAGGGGCCCCATCCCCTTGTCTATCAAGGATTAATGAGTTGCAATATCAAAGAACAAAGGGCTTAATCTAACCTTTTCAATCATGGATCAATTTAGAGTTGAAGTCATTGCTAAAACCCCCAATCCCCAGCAAGTCATCTATGCGGCGATGCATCAAGATTATAGTGAAAATCTAGTCTACGATGAGCGAGAAAAGTGGCCAAACGAATCGAAAGCCGGGGAACTGATTGTCAAGCATTTATTATCAGGCGGTCGCGGACATTATGGCCCCATAGAACATCCTCAAATCATTTTAAATTGTGGTTATTTTCCCCACAGTGTCATGCAACAGGTACGGACTCATCGGGTAGGAATTTCGTTCGATGTACAATGTCTAGCTGCCAATACGGAAGTCACCTTTGTCAATTGTAAAGGAGAAAGCAGCAAAAAGCTGAAAAAAACCATTGGGGAATTATATGATCTCTGGCACAATGGTGAAAAAGCAATTCGTTCAAGAAAAATTAGGGGGCGAAACGGTGAACCCCCTGGAGAATATCGCCGTAATTGTCAACAGAGACTCAGGAACATGCGGTTACGCGTCTTAAACGAGGATACTGGTTTGTTTGAAGTTGGACATATCAAACAAGTTATCTGTCAAGGGATGCAACCGGTTTATCGCATAATCTTAGAAAATGGAAAAACCCTCGATTGTACTGTCAATCATCGTCTATTCACTTCAGAAGGTTGGCAACCTATGGGTGAAGCATTAGGATTAGTGACTGGAGCGGATGGTCATGTGATTAACATGACTAAAGATGCTGCTGTTATGTGTAATGGGATGCCAGTCGCGAGACATGGTTTGTATCCGGAAAAAGCTACGATAGAAGAGAAAGTTACTGCCGGTTTTTCTACAAATTATCAACTGGATTCTTCAGGGAATACAGCGCAAAGTGCTGTTATGAAATACAGTGTCCAATCCTCAAAGCCATATACCACAACTCTATTCCCTATTCCCTATTCCCTATTCCCTAGCACGTTTGATGTCCACGACAGCGGAAAGGGCTATAAACTCAAAGCTCATCCCGTCAAGATTGTGAAAGTTGAATATTTAGGCGAGCAAATGACCTATGATTTAGAAGTTTCAGGAAATTGGCATAACTTTGTGGCAAACGGTCTCGTAGTTCATAATTCTAACCGCTATACCGGCGCGAGAATTATACAAGCGGCTGAAGGATTAAAACCGATTGAAGAGGTATTTTACTTGCGTCCGGTAGGAGAATATAGCAATCGTCAGGGCAAGCATTATACTTATACCGAAGAACAGCGACAATCGGATTTAGAGTGGTGTTTGCAAGGGGCAAAACGATATCAGCAAATGGTGGAGAGTGGCATATCGGAAGAACATGCACGAGGGATTATTCCGTTTGATGTGCGCCAGCATTTCGTGGTTTCTTTGAATGGGCGATCGCTGATGCATTTGTTAGACTTAAGATATAAGCTGGATGCTCAACTCGAATGCCAAAAGCTCTGCGAGCATATTTTTCCCCATTTCCAAAGTTGGATGCCTAAAATTGCCGAATGGTACGAGAAAAATCGGTTAAAAAAGGCCAAGTTATCCCCTTAAGTTAAAGCGCTTCCACATAGTTCAGCTAAAGTAGCATCTTGATGTTCGGTTACCAGCCTTTTTATTTGTTCTTTAGCTTCCACATTATTCAGATTAAATCGCTTTCTTTTAGATTATACCCCATTACAGCGCGAAGGGCTGTATAGCCCTTCGCGCTAGGCAATAGGGTTGTGGTATATGACTGTAAGGATTCGGCGTTTTACTCCATAACATCGCAAAGCGCTGTATTTATTGACCTCCCGATAACAAAGAATTAAAGCGATATCCTTGGCCTCGAATCGTTTCAATGGGACAAACACAGTTATAACTAGCTAATTTACGTCGGATTAAACGCATTTGTGCAGCGACCACATTACTCATGGGTTCGGCATCAAGATCCCAAAGTTGATTGCGAATTTTGCTCCCTGAAATAATGCGATCGGGATGTTTCATCAAGTAAGCAAAAATCTGGAATTCTTTCACCGTCAAGGGAATGGTTTGGGGCGGTTCCGTGAGGTTCACTGTGAGGGAAGTATTGCCATCATCGAGGCTGAAATGACCTAAAGTTAGGGTTTGCGGTTGAAATTGGGGCGATCGCCTCTGCAAAGCCCGCAGTCTAGCCAGTAACTCATCCATAATAAACGGTTTCACCAAGTAATCATCCGCCCCTGCATCTAACCCCGCGATGCGGTTTTCCGGTTCCCCCAAAGCAGTTAACATCAGCACCGGTACAGTTTTTTTCTCCTCTCTTAGCCGTTGACATAATTCTACTCCTGAAAGCTTGGGTAATAACCAATCAATAATCGCCACAGTATAATCTGTCCATTCACTGTCCAGATAATACCAAGCATCCAGACCATCTAAGACCCAATCCACCACATATTTTTCACTGACTAAAACTTGCTTAATCGCCAGTCCCAAGTCTTCTTCATCTTCTACCAATAAAATTCTCATAGTCCAATTAGATTACTTGAATAGAGTCAATTCTATAATGACTTAAAAAATCTCCTTTTTGTCCGCCTTGATTTAGCCCTAACCTTAATTGATTAGGAGATACATTACCCGGGTTAGGATTAGCCTTGTTAATACCGCAAGCAATTTCACCTAGATTTCACTTCTCCTATGCCAGAGTGCGAACAGTTTGCAATCAATCCTGCTTCAATGTGAGGAGTTATTATGAAATCTTGGTCATTAATTAGTCTTCTGAGTCTTACCTTAACCCTGAGTACCCCTAACGTTGTGCTTTCCCATGTTGGTCATGGAGATGAGTTTCAGGCAACTGGGGGAATTGAACGAGTGCAAATCAACCCTGAAACCGACTCCTTGTTAGGAATTGTGGTTACCTCGATCGCCGCAGCATCAGATGGCAGTTCTGCTGTTATGATTCCCATGACAGCCTTAGTCAGAGCAGATGGCAAACAACTGGTGTTTGTCAAATACGGGAATTTTTATGAGCCTGTAGAAGTTGCAACAGGGGTAACCGAAGGTGAATTCATCGAAATTACTGAAGGATTATCCATTGGAGAGCAATTAGTGATTCAGGGCAGTTTATCCCTGTATGCTGAGTCTCGCAAAACCAAAACGGCTGAACCAGAGACAACCGCTCCAACCCACGCTCAAGCGGATGCTCAAGGCATTCCCCATAGTCACGATCGCACCGGTAATATGATTCAAGAGTCAGGACAAACCACAGAGAATCAATCGGGTGGCTTGTCCTGGAAGGCGATCGCAACAATTGTGGGTGGAAGCCTTGTATTAGTCAGTGGGACATTTGTGGCGATCGGTAATAGTAACAAAAAGAAGGAAATTTTTTCTAATAAAAATTGAGGGATATAGCCCTTCGCGCTAGGCAATAGGCTGGCTTTGCAATAGCTTGTATTGCTTAAATGGCGGTTTTTTACTCCCTCTACTGCCCTACTCCCCCACGAAGAGCGCAAAGCTGTATCTATGAGCGAAGCATTTGGGGTTGGAGATCGCTATTGTCCCCCTCATCTGAAAGATGAATACTGAAACTCAATTAGAAAATGCTGAATTCCCTTCTCAATACAATTCTCAAAAATTCCATTGCCCAACGCTGGCTCATTGTCGTCAGTGCCATTTTGATCGCCATCTGGGGCATTTTTAGCATTAGCCAAATGCCTTTAGATGTCTTTCCCGCTTTTGCTCCCTCCCAAGTCGATATTCAAACCGAAGCCCCAGGACTTGCTCCCGAAGAAATCGAATCTCAAATTACCGTACCCATTGAAAGTGCCGTCAATGGCTTACCCGATGTGACAACCGTCAGATCCTCTTCTAAAGTCGGATTATCGATGGTACAAGTCATCTTTGACCAAAGTGCCGATATTTACAAATCGCGCCAATCCGTCACTGAACGACTGCAACAAATCCAGGGTCAATTTCCTGAAAACGCCCATCCCCCAGAAATTTCACCTTTAGTCTCCCCATTAGGCACAATTTTACAATACGCCTTCACCGTTAACCCTCAAGGACAAACTTCCATGATGGAGTTACGTCATTGGGTAGAAGTGACCCTCACCCATCAAATTCTTTCAGTTCCAGGAGTCTCCCAAGTGACTCTTTATGGAGGAGATGAACGGCAAGAACAAGTGTTAATTGACCCAGAAAAACTCAGATCCCTGAATGTTTCTCTAACGGAAGTCACTGAAGCAGCTAGAAAAGCAAGTTCTAATGCGCCAGGGGGTTTTCTGATTGGGGGAGGTCAAGAATTATTGACTCGAGGTATCGGACAAATACAATCGATTGAAGATTTACAGCAGTCAGTGGTCAAAGTTGCAAACGGCCAACCCATCTTACTTCAAGATGTGGCAACGGTTCAAACCGGTTCAGCTCTTAAGCGAGGGGATGCTAGTTTTAATGGGCAACCGGCTGTGGTAATGATGATTAATAAACAGCCGGATGTAGATACCCCCACGGTGACTCAAGGGGTAGAAAAGATAATTGCCTCTTTACAGTCAAGTTTTCCTACTGATGTCGAAATTACCCGAACCTTTCGTCAAGCTAACTTTATTGATTCTGCCATTCAAAATGTTAGTGGTTCTCTACTGCAAGGAATTATTATCGTTTCGGTAATTATGCTGCTGTTTTTGATGAATTGGCGTACAGCAATGATTACCCTCAGTGCCATTCCTCTATCCTTATTGATTGGTTTACTCTTCATGAAAGCTTTTGGTCTCGGCATTAATACTATGACCTTGGGCGGGTTAGTGGTTGCCATTGGCTCTGTGGTCGATGATGCGATCGTGGATATGGAAAACTGTTATCGCGGACTGCGCCGTAACCAAGCACAAGAGAATCCTAAACATCCCTTTGAAGTGGTCTATCAAACTTCTGTTGAAGTTAGATTAGCGGTCATTTTTTCCACTGTAATTATTATTGTGGTCTTTGCGCCCATTTTTAGTTTGACTGGGGTAGAAGGACGTATTTTTGCCCCCATGGGATTAGCCTATTTATTCTCTATTGCTGCCTCTACTCTGGTGGCAATGACCCTTTCTCCTGCTCTCTGTGCTATTTTGTTAGCCCACCAAAGTGTACCCCAAGAGGGTACATTTATTTCGCGTTTGGCCATCCGTCTCTATCGTCCGTTTTTAAATCTATCCTTGAGATTGCCTAAAGTAATTCTGGGTTTGGCTTTAGCGGCTTTAGTCGCCACGATCGCCATTGTTCCCAGTTTGGGACGAGTATTTTTACCTGAGTTTCAGGAAAAGTCTATGGTCAATTCGATGGTGTTGTTCCCTGGCGTATCTTTGGAGATGACCAACCGAGCAGGCATGGCTCTGTATAATTCTCTTCAGGATAATCCCCTATATGAATGGGTACAGGTCCGGGCGGGACGTGCCCCAGGAGATGCGGATGGAGCCGGAGTGAGTATGGCTCATGTGGATATTGAACTGAGCGATCTAGCTCTGAATAACAGAGAAGCGAGCGTACAAGCGTTACGGGAAGAGTTCTTAAAGTTACCTGGGGTCGCTCCCAATATTGGAGGTTTTATTTCGCACCGTATGGATGAAGTATTATCGGGAGTCAGAAGTGCGATCGCCATTAAAATCTTTGGCCCGGATTTGATTGAACTGCGTCAGATTGGTGAACAGGTGCGAGATGCGATCGCCCCCATTGAGGGAGTGGTAGATTTACAACTCGAACCTCAGTTACCCATCCGACAAGTCCAAATCCATTATGACCGCACAGCAGCGGCTGATTATGGATTGCAGATGGCAGATATTTCTGAGGTTGTCGAAACAGCACTCAATGGTCGAGTTGTTGCACAAGTGCCGGAAAATCAGCAATTCATTAATATTACCGTTGGTTTAGCTGAATCAGACCGCAATAATCTAGATGCCATTCGTGCCATTGCAATTTCTACCCCCACAGGAGAAACTATCGCCCTAGGCGATGTCGCTCAAATCGATTATGGCATGGGAGTTAATGTCGTCAATCGAGAAGATGTGTCGCGCTTAATCGTTGTTTCTGCGAATGTCGCTGAACGGGACTTAGGTAGTGTGGTTGGTGATATTCAAGCCACGATTCGGAAAACTATACCATTACCTAAAGGCTACTTTATTCAATATGGCGGTCAGTTTGAAGCCGAACAAAATGCAAGTAATAATCTTTTGATCTACAGCATCTTAGCTACAATTATTATTTCCATTTTGATGTTTTTCTCGGTTAAATCTTTTCCTGCAACCCTCGGGATTATGATTAATTTACCCTTGGCTTTGGTGGGTGGAATTATTGCCATTATTTTGAGTGGTGGTGTAATGTCTATCGCCTCTCTGATTGGCTTTATTACCTTATTCGGGGTCTCTGTCCGCAATGGCTTATTGTTGGTAGATAACTACAATCAGAAAGCCTCTCAAGGCATGGGTTTGAAAGAGGTGATTGTTAAGGGGTCTTTAGACCGAGTCAACGCGATTTTAATGACAGCACTGACTTCAGCTTTGGGGATGTTGCCCTTGGCGATCGCCTCTGGTGCGGGAAATGAAATCCTCCAACCTTTGGCAATTGTCGTTCTAGGAGGATTGTTTACCTCTACAGCCTTAACGTTGTTGGTGATTCCAGCCCTCTATGCCCAATTTGGTAAATGGTTGATGCCTAAATATTCCTCATCTACCCTCAAGAGTTGGGTGAGCGAGCATGAAAAATCACTTTTAGAACGGTTGTAATATAGTAGGGGAAGAAAGAGTTAGAACACTTTCTATTGCCGATTCCCTTTTGCTGCCCGAAGCCCTGTAAGCTCCGATCTCGATCGCCTGCAATGGCTATCGAGATCACATCTGGGTTATCTCTAATCTCACAAAACAGATGTCGATCTTGTCACGGTCAAATGCTGGGAGATCGGGGAAGATAGAAGCATCGATAAATAAAGTCTTTTGCCCTATACGATCATGTTTACTCCCACCACGACTCTCCAACCCCTTATCCAATTCTTGCAACGCGATCTAGAACTGCCAGCAACCTCAATTCGCTTGGCGTTGCGCCATCATGATAGTAGCCCCAGCTTATTGCCAATGACCCTATGGCAATATGGATTGATTACCTTAGAGCAACTCGATAAAATCTATGATTGGCTCTTTTCACAAGCCTAAGGGAGAGCGATCGCCTTAAATTTGCCGTAAAATTAGCTAATCAGCCAATTCGACCACTAATATAGTCGGCTGTCTGCTTATTCTTGGGTTGAGAAAAAATTTCTTCAGTTTTGCCAAACTCCATCATTTCTCCCAAATACATGAACGCCGTATAATCTGAAAACCGTGCCGCTTGCTGCATACTGTGAGTCACAATCAAAATCGTTACTTGAGTTTTCAATTGGCTCATCAGTGCTTCTACACTATCTGTGGCGATCGGATCTAACGCCGAAGTCGGTTCATCAAACAAAATAATCTCCGGATTAGTGACCAACGCACGAGCAATACACAATCGTTGTTGTTGTCCTCCCGAAAGATTATAAGCAGAATCATGAAGACGATCTTTAACTTCATCTAAAAGAGCTGCTCCTTGCAGAGCCTCCTCAACCTTTTCATCCAAAGTACTCCGCTTACGAATACCGCGCACTCGCAGCCCATACGCCACATTCTCATAAACAGACTTCGGAAATGGATTCGGTTTTTGAAACACCATACCCACCCGCATTCTGACTTCAATGGGATCGATATTGCGTCCTAAAATATTCACGCTATCTAGCTTAATCACTCCCTCATAACGATTCCCTGGATACAAATCATGCATTCGATTGAAACAACGCAACAAGGTTGTTTTCCCACATCCAGAGGGGCCGATAATTGCGGTAACTCTCTTTTCAGGAACGTGTAAACTAATCCCTTTAAGAGCATGGACAGAGCCATAATAAAAATTGAGGTTTTCTACTTCTGCTTTGAAGCTCACCTGATTCGCTTCTGGCTCTCCAGAAGCAGAGGAGTTAGATTTACGAAACTTTTCTGGTGTGTAATCTACCATTTGATTCCTCTACGAAAACGATACCGCAAATAAATTGCCAGACTATTCATGGCTAAAGTCATCAATGTCAGAACGGTTCCTGCGGCGGCTGCATTGACTTGAAATTCAGGATTAGGACGCGATACCCAGTTAAACATTTGAATGGGCATCACGGTAAACGGTGCTTGTAACCAAGCCAATGAAATAAATGGGAATTCACTCTTAACAGGAGAGTCGGGTAAAAACGCAATAAACGTTAAAGCACCAATGGTAATCAATGGAGCAGTTTGGCCAATCGCTCGCGATAGCCCGATAATAATTCCTGTGAGAATACTACCAAAGGAATAGGGTAAAATGTGATCCCAAATAACTTGCCATTTACTTGCCCCGAGTCCATAGGCTGCTTCTCTTAAACTATTGGGGATAGCGCGGATGGATTCGCGAGTAGTGACAATAACTACTGGTAAAATTAACAAAGAAAGGGTTAATCCGCCAGTGAGAACTGTTTGCCCCAATTGCAGTTGATAAACCAATAATCCTAGGGCTAATAATCCATAGATAATAGAAGGGACTCCAGCTAGATTGGTGACATTAATTTCAATAATGTCGGAAATCCAGTTTTTGGCGGCATATTCTTCTAGATAAATTCCAGAAGCGACTCCTAGAGGAACAGCCGCACAGGCAGTTACCAACATTACTAAGCTCGTTCCGACCCAAGCAGATAAAATCCCAGCTTGTTCGGGTTTTCGACTGGGAAATGAGATAAAGAATTCTGGGGTGATCCGGGCAGCGCCATCCATGGCCATGGCAAGGGTCAAGGAGAAGAGAACGATTACGGCAATAAAAATCACCAGTAATCCGAGAACACCAAAGAGGCTATTAATCAGTTGACGCTGCTGAATATTAGCCCTAATACTTTGTACGTTTTCGCTTTGTAGAGTTTCCTGAGCCATACTATTTTACTATTTTACTAAGTTTAATAGATTTCTCGATAATATTTGGACAAAAAGTGTCCAATAATATTCAAGGTTAAAGTCATGAGAACTAGGGTTAATCCAGCGGCAAAAATAGTTTGATATTCTAGGGTTCCGTGGGGTAGATCTCCCATGCTGACACTAGCAATGTAGGCGGTGATGGTTGCACCTTCTTCTAAGGGGTTTAGAGTTAAGGTGGGTTGAATTCCAGCGGCGATCGCCACAATCATGGTTTCGCCGACTGCCCGCGATACTCCAAGGATATAGGAGGAGCTAATGCCAGAAATTGCCGCCGGAAAGACAACTCTCAGAGCGGTTTGCAGGCGGGTTGTTCCCATGGCATAAGACCCTTCTCGTAAGCCGATGGGAACGGCACGCATGGCATCTTCACTAATGGAGCTAATAAAGGGGGTAATCATGATTCCCATGACTAAGCCCGCACTGAGCATATTAAAGATGGGAAGCGTGGGGATGATTTTTTGCAGTAGTGGGGTAACAAACAGGAGCGCAAAATATCCATAGACCACAGTGGGAATGGCGGCTAAAAGCTCTAAGCACGGTTTAACGATTTCTCTCAGACGAGGGTGGGCAAATTCACTGAGGTAAATCGCAGCAACGGTTCCTAATGGAATGGCAACCATCATGGCAATGCCTGCGGTGACTAAGGTTCCTGATAGGAGCGACAAAATACCATAACGGGCTTGTTCTCCAAACAAAGGAGTCCATTCAGGTGCAGTGAGGAATTCAACAAGGGAAACTTCTTCAAAAAAGGATAAGGATTCTTTGGTCAGGAGAAAGAGAATAGAGATAGTGGTCGCAACCGTCGAGCAAGCTGCCAGAAATAGGATAAACTCAATGGCTTTCTCTCGGAAGATACGAGTTCTTCGGGTAGAGTATGGGATGCTGTTAGATAGGGAAATGGGGCGATCGCTCATTATTTGATAGTGCTTCGCGCTGGTAATGGGTAATAGCGAATGGGCCGTTGCGAATAAACACACAACGGTAGGAGTAATAATAAAATTACTCCTACCCATCATGAATTGAGCAGAATTATAATCCAGCCCTTAAAGGAACTCGACCCGTTTGGCGATTAGAAAAACGAGTTTTTGCGCGGTTGTAATCAGCATTGGGAAGGGCAACATAGCCGACTTCAGCAGAAAACTTAGAGGCTGTTTGTAGATAGTATTCTACAAAAGCTTTGACTTCAGGTTTATCAGCAGCAGCCTTATTCACATAGATGTAAATGGGACGAGAGAGTGGACTATAACTCCCATTATTCACCGTAGTTGTGGTAGGAGCTACTCCATTAATTTTCAGGGACTTGAGTTTGTCGGTGTTTTCTTTATAGTAGGCTAAACCAAAATAGCCGATCGCATTGGGATTATTTTGAATCCCACGGACTAAAACATTATCATCTTCACTACCCGAGAAGTCCGAACGAATGTCCTGGTCATCTAAAATCGCTTCTTTGAAATAGTCATATGTCCCGGAATCTAACCCAGGGCCATAGAGCTTAAAGTCGCTGTTAGGCCAGCTCGAACGAATTTGATTCCACTTGTTGATTCCCTGTCGTTGGGATTGGGAGAGCCACATTTTTTGCAGTTCATCAACTTTAATATCACTGACAGCGGTGTTCTGTTTAGACACAACTATAGTAATGGCATCGTAAGCAACGGGTAATTCGATATACTCAACTTCTGCTTGTTTACAGGCTTGTTGTTCCGATGGCTTAATCGGACGAGACGCATTAGAAATATGAGTCTGTACTGAGGGGTTTGTGGAGCAAAACTTTTTGAAACCGCCACCCGTTCCAGACACACCGACAGTAACTCTAGCATTATTGGGATTACTGGAATTATTTGACTTTTGGAATTCTTCTGCCACAGCTTCAGTAATCGGGAATACCGTACTGGAGCCATCAATTTTGATGGTTGGCCGGCTTTGAGATTGCACGACTGATCCACTTAGGCTGATTGTGACTGCTATAAGTGAAAAAATACTGAACAATGAAATGGGACTGCGTAGTAATTTCATAGAACTCCGAGACTCAATAGAGTGAGTGGTTATCGCTTTTTGCAATCTACTGGAATTTTGAAACTTTCATGTAAATTAATCAATAACATTAATTTAAGAAAAAGTTAATCCTATCGAAGTTATAGGTAGAGATATGGATGACCGAGTGGGTGGGAACGCCTAAAATACAAGGGAATAATTTGTCATTCGTGAAGTTATACAGATGTTAATCTTGCTTAAAATCTTAAGGTTTGTATAAGGTTTGTTGTTCACGCTAGAGTAACAGAAGAGAGATTATGTACCACAGGACTTCACTACTCCCTAGCGTGAAAGACTGTATTAACGCCAGTTTTAGATAAGCTCAAACCCTTATTCTCTCATTGACTGAATCCCTACTCTTTCGTCACATCAGCCGCAAAACGCCCTTAACCAACGCTGACGTTTATTAGCGTTGACGCAATTGATTTCGAGAATGAGAAGCTACATTACTACAATTTAAATACTCCGCACTGCAAGGATCGATCGGCTGCCCATACACCCCAGGAGGATAGACTTCAAAATGCAAATGGGGGCCGGTCGATTGTCCAGTATTTCCCACTAAACCAATGGTGTCGCCCTGACGCACTTGCATTCCTTCACGGACTAAAATTTTTGATAGATGGGCGTAAAGAGTGCGCGTACCATCGGCATGTAATAGGGCAATGGTTAACCCTCCGTTTCCAGCCGATTCTTTGGCAAAGGTTACTTTACCATTTGCGGTTGCCCTGACTGGAGTACCGATGGGAGCCACAAAATCAACACCTACATGGAGTTCTCTGCCCCATCTGCCGGTGGTACGCCATCCATAACCGGAAGAAATTCGAGCATTTTCTAGGGGATAAAGCCAGGTTGTTTGGCTAGGAGCCTGATTTTGGGGTTCTTCCAGGGAGGAGGGAGGAGAAACCCAAGTCCGATCGCCATTTTCTGTTGGATTTTCGGTTCGATTTTCCCATGGATTCCGGGGTTCTAGAGAGGGTTGTGGAAATCGACGCTCTGGTGCTCGATCGGTCGATAAGCCCCCTGTGGTGGGGATTACACCATCAGCACCAATGGCAAAATGGGAAAAGACTTGATACCCTCGATCTCTTAAGGGAAGAACAACAGAAGCCATACTTTGCCCATCGGTCAGGGCTTGTAGACCCTCGACTGGTTCTTGTTGGCTTCCTGATTGTTGAAATAAATGACACGCTTGCATCCGATGCTTGGGAATTCCTGTGAGGCGGCTAATTTCAGGAATATCTCGATCTTGGGTATTTTGAATAAAGATAAATCGGTTCTTTAAGGTACAGGTGTCGGTGGCAGATGACGACAAACCCCAGCTTTGGGCCATGGATTTTTGTTGAGGAATGAATACACGGGTTAAGGGTAAGAGGGCGATCGCCAATCCCAATATAGCCAAGTGCATACTTATTTTCATCATTATTCCTCCCAAGACCCAAAGATCCAAACGATTGCGTTAATCTTAGATTGAAGACTTATCTTATCGGCTCTTTCTATGCCAAGGGTGAGTATTCCGGATATTTTAAATAACTAACCATTAATAATTAACAATTATTAATGGTTAAGGGTTAACTATCAACAACCACAGTACCTTTATGAGTCGTTTTGACCCATTTTAAGGTTTTGGGACGTACCGCAATCCGGGCAGATGTACTAGCCACAATTAAGAGCCAATGGAGCATATAGATGGTTCCTCTCAAGGTTTGCCAGAGCAGCGTAGGTAAACTTGATACCGCGCCCTTGACTCGATTAACTCGACGAATCCCTTGAATCATAGCAATTACAGACATGCCGACCATCAGAGTTGTCATGGGACTATAAACGGGCAGGCGATTTTTAGCGATCGCCATCAAACAATCCGGAATTGCCGCATTGGGGATAAAATATTGCATAATCCAAAATATCAACATATCCCAGATCTTCATCCAGGGCATCCGCTTACTAAAAATCAACCGCCAATAATCCATATACCGTTGATATCCCCCCTCTGCCCAGCGATTGCGCTGATGCCATAGGGCTAAAGCGCTGGTAACCCCTTCTTCCTGGACGGGAGGATCGAGGATAAAGTCTACATCCCACTGTTCCAAATGCAGGCGTAGGGTTAAATCCAAATCATCGGTAATGGTCTCTTCATTCCATCCCCCACATTGTTCGAGTGCCGTGCGTCGGACAAATTGACCATTGCCTCGTAACTCTCCAATCCCTCCTAGGGCAATTCTTTGTTGTTGGAAATAGGCATCGAGGGCCATTTCTGAGGCTTGACTGTGAGTCCAAACATTCACCGGAGCATTAGCGATCGCCTTTTGCAGTTGAATTGCTCCCACCTCCTGGCGATCAAACCCAGGTAAAACGCGTCGTAATAAATCTGGCGCAACTTGGGCATCTGCATCAAAAACCGCCAGTACCTCACCTCGAGTTAA
Source organism: Roseofilum sp. (assembly GCF_982964205.1). Lineage (NCBI taxonomy): Bacteria > Bacillati > Cyanobacteriota > Cyanophyceae > Desertifilales > Desertifilaceae > Roseofilum > Roseofilum sp. The sequence continues at coordinate 18,488 of NZ_CEZBFX010000030.1, forward strand.
GGGTAATACCTGATTGAGCGCTCCAGATTTACCCCCAGTTGCTTCAGCCGAGCGTCGCATCACCCGCAGATGGGGATACTCTTGGCAAAGACTTTCCAACACTTGGGGGGTGCGATCGCTGCTATTGTCATCAATCACCCAGACTTCATAGTGGTCTAAGGGATAGTCCTGAGTACAGAGCATCTTGACCAAAGGCGCAATCACTCGTTCCTCATTTTTGGCCGCTACTAACAAAGAGACTAAAGGCACATCAGAAGGAGAGTCCAGAGGCAGTGGTTCTAAAGGGTTGCTGGGTTTAGCGGTTAAAACTCGAATGGCATGAATTCCCATGAGGGCAACCATTCCCCAAATCAGCCACAAACCCCAAGAGAGCAAATGTAGGGCGATCGTCCCACTCCAAATCACAATTAATAACACCGCTGCTTTCCGCCTGCGGCCTTCATAGACAATCCGATCGAAACAGGACGGGTTTATGTCCTGCGGCACGAAATCTCTGGAGGTGGTTTGAACGACTTGAGGATCGCTATCAGGGATGTTCTGGCGATCGCCGATAGAATTGGACTTCTCCGACATAAGGTTATGGAGGCTTTTATCCTGACTGAATATTTGTATTGATCCCCTCTGAGACCAGAGAGGATGTGCTTTATTTTGACATACTCCCCAGCCTCCGCTTCGCTAAAGGCTGGAGATTCTCATTTATTCCAGGTTTCTGACGAGATCACTTACTTGATTGGGTTTCCCCTCACAAGCCGAGGTGAGACTCTCCCCTGGCGTTCCTTCTGAATCAGAAGCGGTTTCTGCTTGCCCAACAGTACCGTATTGAGTCCAATTTTCACCCAATTTCTTCATACCTTTGTGCAAAATGTTCATCGCCGCCGCTGTATCTCGGCACACTTCCAATTTGCAAGTTGGGCACGAAGAGTTCTCGTGCTTAACGATTTTTTGACTCTCTGTCCACACTGGGGACAATCTTGACTGGTGAATTTGGGATCTACTGCGATTACCGCTTTATCCCAAATCTTGCCATAGTATTCGAGCCATTGGGTGAACTGATACCACCCGGCATCAGAAATCGACTTAGCTAAGTGGTGATTTTTACCATATTGGCTATTTTCAAATCCTCATAGACAATCACATCGTGATTCGTGAACTACGCACCGAGCCGTCTTTATTGCCCAGTCTTTACGCTGTCTTTGGATTTTCAAATGAAGCTTACCTAGTCGTTTCCTGGCATCATGGTAATTATTGGATTGAGGCTTTTGCCCTTTCACCAACTTTCTTGACAGCCGCCGTTGCCGTTTCTTTCGCCGTCTTTCTAATTTCCTTAGATATTGCGGATAAATCACACAATTGTCATTTTGATCTTTGAAGAAATATTTCAATCCAAGGTCTAGTCCAATCACTTCTCCGGTATAATTTCCCGTCTCTTTGCGAGTGGCATCAAAGAGAAATTGTGCATAATATCCATCTGAATCTACAAACGACTCGAACTCGGTTTATCTTGAGAGTAAACAGATCCTTGCGAGTCTCTTTGTTACAGAAGAGAGAAAATTTGCCGGCTTTGAATCCATCAGTGAACGTGATTGATTTGCGATCTTCAGATAGGAACCAACCGCTCGTCTTATATTCAACGGATCTCGTGTGTTTTTTGAATTTATAAAAGCTTGATATTGAGCTTTGGAACCTAATAAAAGTTTTGCTTCTCTAATTATCATTCTTTAATTTTACCACAGGTTTTCGTGGATAAACCAAGATTTCTAAAAGCCGTCCTGGAAGGACGGAGCTTTAAACCCAATTCTTTGGTAGGATAAACTGGAGAATCCTTATTGTTAAGACCGGGCGTGTAAGTACAACTTTTATGACTACTGATCTCAGTGCCATTGAACCTGCCCAAGGCGGAGTTATCGGCGTTTATCAGCCTTACTACCAAGGTGGTAAGCGGGCGGCCTTACCCTATGCCATAGGTTTGTATGAAAAAACTTCGTTGGAAGGGGAACGCCGGATTGAAAGAGGAGAGAGTATTCCTTTTCTAGCCACTTGGTTTATTGTCTCGAAACTCCCCGCAGATGAGACGGTCTGTCGGATGCAGTTTGATGGTCAGTCAGAGCTGACGTATGAGGTGAAGCTGCCCAATCATGAATTTATTGAGTTTTTGATTGAGTTGTATGTGACTTGGCGAAGAACGAAAACGGTTGATTTTTCGCAAACGTTCTACCGAAAACTATTACGATTAGATGACTAAGGATTAATGATGCTTAAACAGTTGGGAGTGCGTGCGTGACCGGTATTAGTCAATATCTGCTGATAGGTTCCCTAGAATCTTACAGTGGTAAGTCAGCAAGTTTATTAGGCATTGGGGCACAACTGAAAAAGCGAGGCTGGGATATCGCCTATGGTAAGCCCTTATCTACTGGACATAGAAAGCTGATGGGTAAAGGGATGGATGAAGATGGCTCTTTTATTGCTCAGATTCTAGAGTTACCGAGCGATCGCCTCTATCCAACGTTAATCTCAATGGATTGCCAGACCATTGAAGAGCGATTAACTCAGACTAATCCAGATAATCCCCAGGTCAGTTTGGCACAACATTATCCGACTGCACCCGATCGGTTGGTGCTGTTGGAAGGACCAGGGACTCTCGATGAGGGGAGATTATTCGGTTTGTCTTTAGCACAGATGGCCGATCAACTCTCAGCCGGAATTCTGTTAGTGATTTCCTTTGAGGCACAACAGATTATCGATCAGGCCCTTTCAGCGAAAGAGCGTTTGGGCGATCGCCTCCTCGGTATTGTTGTCAACGATATTATGGAAGACTTTATCGAGCGGTTTCCCCAAGACTATGTGCCCTATTTGGAATCTCAGGGTATTCCCGTCCTTGGCCAACTGCCTCGGAGTAATTTATTGCGAAGTATTAGCGTGCGGGAATTGGTCGATCGTCTAGAGGCAACCGTGCTATGTCGAAGCGATCGCCTAGATTTGATGGTCGAAAGCTTACGCATTGGAGCGATGAATGTCAATTCAGCTCTGAAATATTTCCGTAAAGGACAAAATATGGCAGTGGTCACGGGGGGCGATCGCACGGATATTCAATTGGCTGCCCTAGAAACCTCAACCCAATGTTTAATCCTCACAGGTCATCTCTCTCCCTCAGAATTAATTATTAGTCGAGCTGACGAGTTGGAAATTCCCATTCTTACGGTAGACCTCGACACTTTGACCACTGTGGAAATCATTGATAATGCCTTCGGCACAGTTCCCCTTCACGAGCCAGTCAAGGTCAAGTGTATTTCTGAGTTGATCGCTGCCCACTTTGACTTAGACCGACTTTTAGGTTACCTCGCCTAGATAGGAGATGGGGAAGAGGGGGAGCATGGGGAGGATGGGGGGACAGGAAGATATGGAGACACTCCAGACACGGAGATAAGGTCCGATTGCTAAAGTGCATATTGCCCCCAAATTCACCTCAAATTCAAATTATCTGCTAGAATAACTCCGTTGTAGCGCCTAGTTGTTATTGGCATTGAGTCAATCCTTAGAAATTCCTAAACTTGATACCCTAGAGCAAGAACTGGCAACAATCCAGCAAACCGGATCGAAGCGGCTGGCCATACTCGGTTCTCGCCATGTTCCCATAACTCATCAACATCTGATTGAAACGATGAGTTCCTCCTTGGTTCTATCGGGAAACCATATCATTACCTCCGGAGCAACAGGGACGAATTTCGCTTCAGTCCGAGGAGCAATGCGAGCCGATCCTAACTTGCTGACTGTGATTTTACCCCAAAGCTTAGACCGTCAACCCAGAGAATCTCGGCAACTCCTCGAACAAGTCATTCACTTGGTAGAAAAACCGGAGAACAATGAATTATCTCTGGCTGAAGCCAGTTCTCTGTGTAATGCAGAAATTATTACCCGATGTCAGCAACTGATTTGTTTTGCCTTCCATGATAGTACGACCTTACTGCAAACTTGCCGTGATGCGGAAGAGCAACGTAAAGTGGTAACCTTGTTTTATTTTGATTGATGATCGTGAGGTGATGGGTTTGTCCGTTTCTGTCTCTGCTCTGTTACTCTATGCGATCGCTGGAGCAGCTTTTTTAATCTATTTTCCCTTTTTTTGGGTCGCCTATGCTCGGTTTCAAGGGGGGATGCAGTATTTAGAAACCCCGAGAGCGCTGGCCGATCAATTGCCCGATTATGCGAAACGTGCCAATTGGGCCCACCAGAATTCTATTGAAGCGTTTATGATTTTTGCCGCTGCTGCGGGTATGACCTATGCGACCGGGGTAGACTCCATAGTGGCAGCTTATGCGGCTGGAGTATTCTTGATCGTTCGTGGATTGTATAGTATCTTTTATATTCTCAATATTCCCTTGGGGCGATCGCTTATGTTTGGAATTGGATCTTTATGTAGTCTGACTCTGTTTGCCTTAAGCTTGCTTCAAGTGAGTATCTAAATTTTGGCTTTCCCCGGAATGGGGGATACGCTAAGTGTGTTCGCTAGTGTTTGATTATTCTTATGGCTTCTTCCTATTCTTTTGATGTAGTTAGTGACTTTGATGAACAAGAGCTAGTTAATGCTCTAGACCAAACGCAACGGGAAATTAAATCACGTTATGACTTAAAAGACTCAAAGACGATGGTAGAATTGGTGGACAAAACTACAATTACCATCAATACAGATAGTAATTTAACGCTAGAGTCAGTCTCTACCATTTTGCGGACTAAAGCTGCCAAGCGTAACCTATCCTTGAAAATTTTCCAATTTGGGGATATCGAGGCCGCTGGAGGCAACCGAGTTCGTCAGGAAATTAAGCTTCAGCGTGGTATCGATCGGGATTTAGGCAAAAAGATTAATAAGCGCATTCGGGATCAATTTAAGAAGGTACAAGCATCGATTCAAGGGGATTCTTTGCGAGTTTCATCGAAATCTAAGGATGAATTGCAACAGGTGAGGCAAATGTTGAAACAGGAAGATTTACCCGTAGCTTTGCAGTTTACCAATTATCGTTAGTTTGGGTAATAGGTAATGGGTAATATCCGTGTCTCCCAATTCCCCCATTCCCCCTATTCAATGATAATTTCCACACGACGATTGCGTTGTCGTGTAGATTCAGAGTCATTGGGGGCTAAAAACTGAGTTTCTCCATAACCAACTCGGAGAAAATGGTAGCCATCTCCTAATCCAATATAGAGATATTCATAGACTGATTCTGCTTGTTGTAAGGAGAGTTCTAGGTTTTCTTGGGCATCCCCTAAATTATCGGTATAGGCGTTAATTTGAATGGTAGAGTCAGGGAAATTGCGTAATTCAGCGATAATGCTATTGAGTAAGTCTGATTGTTTGGAATTTAGGGTAGTGCGATCGCCTTCAAAGAGCAAGTCACTCGGTAGCGTTACCATGAAACTCTTGCGGGAAGCGTAACCCGATGGACTGGATAATTGCTGCTCTAGTAAGCTCAGACGGGTCTGAATCGGTTTTTGGACTAAGGGTTGATTGAGTTGAAGTTCCAACTCGGTGAGACGCTCCTCCAAGGTGGTTAAGTCTTCTTGCAGTTGGTTTAAATCTTCTAGAGCTTGCTGACGCTGCTCTGCACTAACCGAAGGTAAGGTCGCTGAGGAACGAAATTGCCACCATTGAGCATTGAGGGGATTAAACGGTTGCTCAAACACCCGTTCAATCAAGGGCATTTGTGGATAGGGATCGGGGTAAAAGAAGGCAATGATAATACCCACTAGAAAGGCAATAGAGCTACTCACCCCTAGCAACAACAGACGAAATATCGTCACTAAGAGAAACGTAACAACCGTTCTCTGGGGAGTAGGAGTAGGATTGGGAGAATCAGATGCTTCAGTCACAGATAGGTTATCCACAATCAACCGAATGTGTTATTAGGGACTCAGATCGAAAGACCACAAAAATCGTACCGTAAGGAAGGCGATCGCGGCCAGAACACAAAGAAATTTTAAATCTCTTGAAGATCCCTTCCTTTTAAAGCCTAATCCCTTGTACCCTAGTAGAGACAGGAAGGACTTATACTCCTCACTGGGGCTTTGCTTCTCACACATCCCCCATTCGCGAGCTTGAAGTTCAATGCCTAAATTCCCATGGAGCCTAAAATCGCTCTTACCCAAACCCTCCGTGCTGCTGTTAGCACTTTTACTGCTGCTGCTGCCTAAATTTGCAATGGCTGAGACCATTTCAGATTCGGCCTCTGGTAATTCTACCCCTGAAGCTGCTGCAAACCCCATGAATCCAAGTTCAGAATATAGCGATCCCCTCGATAGTCCCTATCCCATCCCCTGGAGTTGGGTCATGAATACCCACGCAGAAGTTTCTTCAACCCAAGGTTCAGGACTTCGCTATTATCGGACTCCTTCCTTGGTCTCTCCAGATGGTCAATATGCAGCCTATAGTCGGATTCAGTTTCAGATCCGATCGCAACTGCATTCAAGTCGAGTCACGAGTGTGATGTTTTTGGAGAATTTGCAAACCGGTAATCTAGAGGTCGTGACGGCTAGTTCTCCTTTGGCCAATAATCCGTTTGATGGGAACCCAGAAGTGCAATTGCCCGGGGTGATTACCATGTTAGTACCCGTGTCTTGGTCGGAATTGGGCGATCGCCTCTTGGCGCGGCAGTTTGAAGGAGTGTTTAGTTCGTCTACAGTATCGGATTATGCCGTAATTTGGAACCGTCATCTCAATGAGACGAAAACGGTAGCCCCAGCCCAAGTGAATTATAGCCATGCTGTATTGCTCGGTTGGTCGGCCAATAATGCCAATCATGTGCTATTTAGAGCCGGTATTCTCGGAGATGAGAATTGGCCCATGTGGGCAGTCAATCCAGAAGGGAAAACGCTACTGGCAACCGGCGATCGGCCTCAGACCTTTGGTCGTTCGGTCGCTGAAGCTTGGGCTGGCCCGCAAGCGCACTATCATCGTTAGCTGGCTCAGGGAATTCCCTAATACCTTAAGAGCTATTAGAGAGTGATTTGGATTCCTCCTCTGTCATTTTCCGAGATTCCCACGAATTTGCCTTAAAGTGCAAATCGTTGTTATAGAGTGCAGTGTAATCGTTTCGTGCATCAATAAATAACTGAACTTGCGTTCTTGCCCAGAACAAAAGGCTTTAATTTACCTCATAAGAGCGAAGAGTGTTGTATTGCAGCCAGCGATCGCTCATGAAAGAATCAGGATTGGACTCTCATTTTTCGGAGACTGACAGAAGAAGGATCATACTATAGTCGTTTTAATTAAGATTGGGACAATCATGATGGGTTTACAACTCGAACGACTGTAGGAGTAAACGCCATTTGCTCTTACCGTTGTGTCCCATCCTTAATTAAAATAACTATATTTCCCCTAAATAGTCTCTTACAGCGCTTTGCTTGCGTTATGAGAGACAGTGTTGAATCCTCAAAGCTTGTACCAAAAGCCTATTCCCTATTCCCTAGCGAGAAGCGCTATAACTCTCAACTAGCCAATAGGTCTTCATTTCTCCTTTCCCCTTTACCGAAATGATGCCCCGTTCTTCAAACTGAAAACGGTCTTTTAACACCTCATAAACCTGATGGCTGACATGAATTCTACCGGCAGTTCCTGAAGATTCCATGCGCGAGGCAGTATTCACGGTATCGCCCCATAAATCATAACTAAACTTGCGGACTCCAATGACTCCAGCAACCACTGGTCCGGTGTGGATACCAATGCGAATTTGTAGAGCTTCCCCATTTTCTAGGGTAAAGTCTTGCATCACTTTCTGCATGTCTAACGCCATGGCTGCCATAGCTGCGGCATGATCGCTTTGGGGAATGGGTAGTCCGCCAACCATCATATAGGCATCCCCAATGGTTTTGATCTTTTCTAATCCATGTTTTTCGGCTAAATGGTCAAAATTGGAAAACATTTCATTCAGGCAATTAACCAAATCAATGGGAGCTAGACGAGCGGATAAGGTGGTAAAGCCGACGATATCGGAAAATAAGATAGTGACGGATTCAAAGTATTCGGCGATCGCCTGAGTCTCTTGCTTGAGTTTCTCTGCGATCGCCTCTGGTAGAATATTCAGCAATAATTCTTCTGATTTCTCCCGCTCTCGACGCAAATCTGCGGTTCTCTTTTCTACCCGTAACTCTAATTCCTGATTACTTCTTTCCAGGGCACCAAAAGACTCTTGAAGTTGGGAAGCCATTTGATTAAAAGAGTGGGCTAAGATTTTCACCTCTTGCACCCCTCTGACTTCCACATTCTGGGCTAAAGTATCATTATTACAACGACTTAATGCAGCTTTCGCTAACTTCTGAGAGCCGTCAATAAGCTGCATAATGGGTTCGCTAATCCAATGGGCACTCATCCAGCCAAACCCAGTCGCAACCAGGAGAGCCAGGACACATAGTTGAATCGTGCGGCGGGTATTAGCGTGAATTTGACCCATAAAATCAGACTCTGGAACCACCACTACAATTAACCAATCTAAGCCCAACTTATCTTGATAGGGCGAAACTTGCACAAAGGAGCGATCGCTAGACTGGCCAAAATTCAGTTGTTTTACCTCTTCGATGCTCTCTAACTGTCTCTCCTGCATCAAAAACTCGGCCGTTTCTCGAATTAAGCGATCGGAACTTTCACGAGCCATTAATCGTTGTGGATTTTTGCCTCCTGCACCTAAGAGAAAAGGTGGAACAGTGCTTGAACTCGCTACTAGAAGACCGGATCGCTCAATGATAAAAATTTTGCCAGAGGGACTGACTTTAATGGTGGATAAAAACTTACTCATGCCACTGAGAACCAAATCCACCGCCATCACACCACCCATACTGCCATCAGCATTCAAAAATAACTCAGAGGCGGTAATTCCCAGAGCGCCATAACGAAACAAATAAATATCACTCCACGTCCCGGCTCTGGATTCGAGTGCTGCTTGATACTAGGGTCTTTGGCGAGGATCGTAGGGATCTGTTTCGCGAATGAGATTCTGGCGATCGCCGTTTTCTGAGAGTGCATAGAAGCGCCCAATCCGATCGCCTTCTCCCAGCACTTCCTTAACAATTAAGCTTTGATCCGCCTCTCGACTAATGGCAAAATAACCGCCATTGGGTTTACCGAGATAGAGTTCTCGCAACCTCGGGAAAAGCTGAATTTGTTGCCAAAAATGGTTTTGTAGTTGCTGAATATTATCCTCATTCAGTTTACCCGCTTCTATTGCCTGACGATTAACCTGATTAATCCGAGGCGGTTCTTGTAGATAATCGGTGAGATGTTGTTGCGTTCGTTTTGTAACTTCATCCCGTAACTGACCGGCTAGTTCATTCACCGCTTGTTGTCCATTACGCCAAGATAGATACCCAGTAATTCCCACAGCGGCGGAAATTTGCACAATAAAAGGCACAATTAAAACGGCACGCAGGGAAAGCTGATTAGATAACGAAAATCTGGGTATCATAGTCGAGGGAATGGGTAATAGGGAATGGGGAATCTTGATGCTGCCCATTTTTCAGGGGAGAATCAAACCACTTCTAGACCCCTTGTTGTTCCGTTTCAGTCTCTGGATCGAGAGGGGTGGCTTTTTGACTAAAGAGTTGAAAATATAAGGAATTGCACCATTCTTTAATCGGAAACGCTAAAAATGTGATGGGGTTAATTGTCACAATAATATTGCGACTATCGGCTTTCGCTTGATGAATAATTTGTTCGGCAACCCAATCAGCAGATAAAACCCCAATAGGATTCAGATTACTCTTAAATGGCCCTAAAATCAGTTTACGAACAATACAAGGGGCATCCAAACGACGCAGGGTAACTAGATCGCCGATGGTGCGTTTAGAGAGTTCATATAAGGGACTGAAAGCGGGTGAAACTTCGGCTTCAGACGTATTTACCCAAACTTCTTTACAAGCCATATCTCGGTTAGTGTGAATGGTTTTGAGGAATTGCTCCATCAACCGCCATGTGGAAAAAGCATTCACCTGATAGGACTGTTCGATCGCCTCTGGAGTGCGATCGCCATGCACATTAATGCCATGGTTGAGAATCAGAATATCAATCTTTTGCAGGTGAGCCTCTAGTTCCGACTCTTTCCCCACTTGCCAAGCAATAGTCGGAATAGCTACAGCTTCAGAGTTAATCGTAATCTCAATATCATCCTCTCCAGAGGTGAGGGCGATGGGTTTTGCACCCTGTAAGTGTAGATTATAAAGCAGCGATCGCCCCAACGATCCAGAAGCACCCGTTACCGCCACTGTTTTGCCCTTTAAAGATAAAGCCGTTCCCATAATCCGATCCACCAATGTAAACGTGCCACAAAAATAAGCATTCTGATTATCAAAATGATGTCGCCAATGATAACTGCGATTGACCATTCCCTGGCTAGGAATAGCATCAAATGCCCCTGGACGGTGAGTTGAGTCTGTCCACTCCTCCATTCCCGGAATTCCCGATCCTCGACCCATGGCCGTTAATAAAAACGTAGCAGAATAAAGAATGGCCGCCCCTATGCCCCAGAGTCGATCGTTGAAATAGACAGCTATAGCTAACCCTAAACTGGCAGAGAGTAACATCACCAGACTTTCCGGCACATCATTGTACCAATGGGCTTTTTGATAAATCTCTGTGTTAACGGGAGTCAAATCGGGGCGAAACACCCGATGATGCCAAACATGCAAGCGATAGAGGGGCTTCCAAACATGGGCTAGAGCATGATAACCATCACGTACACACTCCACAGCGGCGATCGCCAGTAAGCCCCAACCTAAACTCAACCAGCTCAACCGATCCAGAGTATTCATCCACTCTGCCCATAACAGACCATCTAACGCAAACAAGAGTAGAACGAACCAACTGAACATACAGACTCCTACAGACCACCATCTTTATATCGCCCTATTTCTAGCGCCCAGCACTATAAGGGTTTCATCCCAGTTTACAATTGCTTTTTACGAATCACCATTTAGCTTACAGAATATGCGGTAAACTGTCGCTTAAATGCGGAAAGGTTCAAACAATCCTAAAATGGGATGTTGACTGTTACTCAAAACTCCAGGTGAGGTTGTGAAACTTTTTGTTTACCATACGCCCGAATTAACCCCGACTGACCATTTACCCGAATGTGCGATCGCCGTAGATGTTCTTAGGGCTACGACGACTATTGCCACAGCCCTTGACTCTGGCGCAGAAGCGGTACAAGTGTTTAGCGATATACAGAAACTGATGGATGTCAGTACGGAATGGCCAGAAGATCAACGTCTACGCTTTGGAGAGAGAGGAGGAGCAAAAGTTGAAGGATGCGATCTTGGCAATTCCCCCTTAAGTTGTACGCCAGAGGTGGTCAAAGGCAAGCGTATTTTTATGAGTACAACCAATGGGACTCGCGCTCTACAGCGGGTAGAAGCAGCAAAAAGCGTCATTACTGGAGCCTTAATTAATCGTCAATCAGTCGTCAATTATATTACTAGCCACGAACCAGAGAGTATCTGGATCGTTGGATCGGGATGGGAAGGGCAATTCTCCTTAGAGGATACCGTTTGTGCGGGGGCGATCGCCCATAGTCTGTTAACGGAATTTCCCCTTTCTTCTGCGGTTTCAGAAGTGAACGATGAAGTCATTGCTGCTATTGCCCTCTATCGCCAATGGCAAGAAGAATTAGTCGAGCTGCTCCAACAAGCTAGTCATGGTAAGCGACTACTGGGTTTAAATGGTATAGAAGATATTGAGTATTGTGCCCAACTCGATAGTGTCCATGTTTTACCAATTCAGAAAGAACCTGGAGTTTTAGTCTCCCATCATTAACCATTCGGAGGTCGATCGACGTAACTTATGAAAGCGATTGTGATGAGCGCTCCTGGGAGGCCAGATGTGCTACAACTTCAGGATGTCCCGGAACCTAAACTCGAAGGGGAGCGCCAACTACTGGTTCGCCTGAAAGCGGCTGGAGTTAACCCTATTGACACCAAACTGCGGAAACGGGGAACCTTTTACCCCGATCGAATGCCTGCCATTCTTGGTTGCGATGGGGCAGGAGTCGTAGAGGCGATCGGATCAGATGTGCAAAACTTTAACGTCGGTGATGCAGTCTATTTTTGCAACGCTGGACTCGGCAGCCATCCGGGAAACTACGCCCAATTTGCCACTGTGGATGAACGGTTTGTAGCCCACAAACCCACATCCCTCAGCTTTGCAGAAGCAGCCGCCGCACCCTTGGTACTCATTACTGCTTGGGAATCTCTGTATGACCGCGCTCGCCTGCAACCCGGCCAAACCACCCTCATCCATGCTGGTGCCGGTGGAGTCGGTCATGCGGCCGTGCAGCTCGCTAAATTGCAAGGTGCATCGGTTTGTACCACTATCAGCTCCGTAGAAAAAGCTGACTTTGTGCAAAGCCTAGGTGCAGACCAAGCGATCTTTTATAAAGAAACCGACTTTGTTCAGGAAACGCTCAACTGGACATCGGGAGAAGGAGTTGACGTAGCTTTCGATACTGTAGGTGGGGCAACCTTTGCCCAAAGCTTTCCCGCAGTTCGCATTTATGGCGATCTCGTCACTATTCTATCTCCCGCTGCTGATACTAACTGGAAAATGGCCAGAGACCGGAATCTGAGCATTAGTTTAGAATTAATGCTCACGCCCATGGTGCAAGGTCTGGTGTCTGCTCAACAAGATCAAGCCAAAATTCTCCAGCAATGCACTCGTTTAATCTCTCGGGGAGACCTAAAAATCCATTTGGGAACCACTTTTGCTCTCAAAGATGCCGCCGCCGCCCATGAACTCCTAGAAAAAGGTTCAATGATGGGTAAAATTGCTCTCTTGATTGAAGAATAGGGAATAGGGAAAACCCAGTTTTCCCTTTTGCCTCTTGCCTTTTGCCTCTTACCTCTACCGATTACCCTTCTGCCACGCGAACCCCCGTTTTGTATGCCAGAATATTAAAAGGGATAATGGTTAAAGCCGAACAGAGGAGAACCATAAAATGACTGTTTCTGATGCCGATAAAGGTCAAAATTTAACAAAAAAACCCTTGCCTCCACCTAGCCACGCAGCTCAAATCTCCAAACCCTTTCAACCCGGAAATTTAATTAAAAAAATTGTTAAACACGCCCACGCCAATAAAGCCTCAGATGTTCATATTCGGGTTGGGCAGGTGACTCGATTTCGAGTGCGAGGCAAAATGATGAAGTTAAAAGAGCAAAATGTGGTTACGCCAGAACTCTTTGAACAGTATCTGGCTGATATTCTTACCCCAGAGCAACGGCAACAATTTGCCCAAAATAAGGAATTAGATACCGCCATATTTTATGAAGGATTGGTGCGCTGTCGGGTCAATTGTTTTGACTCCCTAACTGGTGGAGCGATGGTGTTACGGTTGATTAGTTTGGAGATTCCCACCATCGAGCAATTGGGTTTACCGGAAGTGCTACAAAATATCATTTGTAGTCAACAAGGTCTTATTTTAGTCACTGGGCCAACGGGATCAGGAAAATCAACTACATTGGCAGCAATGATTGATTTTCTTAATAAGAGCGAACATAAGCATATTGTCACCATTGAAGACCCTATTGAGTATGTGCATCCATCCCATAAGTGTTTACTCAGTCAACGGGAAGTGGGTTTGCATACCCATGATTTTCACCAAGCCTTGCGATCGGTTTTGCGGGAAGACCCAGATGTGATTTTAATTGGGGAAATGCGCGATCGCGTAACCGTAAATACTGCTTTGCAAGCCGCTCAAACTGGGCATTTGGTTTTAGGAACCCTCCATACTCGCAATGCAATTAATGCCATCAATCGTCTTTTAAACCTTTATAATGCTGAAGAACAGCCATCAGTGCGCATTCAAGTAGCAGATTGTCTGGTGGGTGTTGTGGCTCAATTACTACTTCCAACCACAGATGGAAGAAGAACAGCAGCCCATGAAATCTTGGTGAATACTCCAGCGATGCAAGATTATTTATTGAAAGGCGCTGAAGAGGAAGCGTTCCAATTGATGCAAACGGGCGAGATGGAGGGCATGTGTGTGATGAATCAATCCCTGTATAAACTGATTTTAGATGGGCGGATTACGATTGAGGAAGCACAAAAAATTTCTGCTGATGCGGGTGAGTTAGATCGGTTAATGAGAACTGGAGGTTATGATACTCACCAATCTCCACGGGATTGGCAATAGTTAGAAAATTTTCAGTTTTGGAGCTGAATCAATAGAGTACAATTATTCTCAGTAAGATGCTCAAGTGTTATGACTGGTCTACAAAATTAAGGAGGAGACAATTTCTATGTCTAAAGAGGAAGTAATACGGTTTTTGCACGAGGTGATGGACAATGAAAAGCCAGAACATCAAGATTTACGCGAAGCGTTGGAAGAAGCGACTAACCCGGAGGCATTTATCCAAATGGTAAATAAAGAGGGATACGACTTTGAAATAGTGGAACTCGAAGAAGTGGCCCATGAACAGGGTGAAGCTAAAGGGATTACCATTCGTCGGCCAACTGGGGTGTGGCATTGGTTACGTAATGTCAATTGGCTCGATCGCACGAAAACGACATCGCCTTGATGGATGGCTAGTGTGGGAAGATATAGCAGAGAAAGAGTCAGTTAGGACTCCAGTTCAATATTGAAACCTATTCCCTATTCCCCATTCCCTATTCCCTAGCGCGCAGCGCTATAGAAAGTAAACCAGCGATCAAGACGGATTGGATGGCTGATTACTCTGGGTACTGTTTCCTTGAGGGTGTAAAACAGTATTCCCTCTAGAGGGATCTGTCCACGGAATTGAAAAAGGATAATTTTTTTGCAGGGTGTCATCATTTCTATAGACAATATACAAAAACTTTAGCCACAATCCGAATAGCATTGCTTGGATAAAGTTTAATCCGATCACTTCAACCCATTCTCTTTGAAAAATGATAGCAACCCTGAAGTCTACAACTCCTCAATTAGAAGAACTAAAAACGCGGGTCACCGAGATCTACGATATTAATGCGGCTGTTTCCGTACTCTATTGGGATCAATCGACCTATATGCCCTCTGGAGGGGCGCAAGCGAGGGGACGACAGATGGCTCTCTTGCGCCAAATTGCTCATCAGAAGTTGACCGATCCTAGGTTAGGACAGTTGTTAGCGGATTTACAGACTCAGGAGAAAACTTGGGATTATAGTTCCCCAGAAGCAAGTTTGATTCGTCTCACTTATCGGAATTATCAAAGAGCTATCCAAGTACCTGGGGATTTTGTAGCTCGGTTTTCAGCCCATCGCAGTCGATGTTATGAAGCGTGGGCTAAAGCTAAGGAAGAAGATAATTTTGCTCTAGTGCAAGCGGAGTTAGAAAAAAACCTGGATTTCACTCGCCAATATGCGAATTTTTTTTCTGGCTATGATCATGTTGCCGATCCATTAATTGAAGAGGTTGATTATGGGATGACAACGGCGACGCTGAGACCGTTGTTTGCCCAGTTGCGTAAGGAGTTAGTACCTTTGGTGGAGGCGATCGCCTCTTGCCCCCAACTCGATGTCTCCTGTGTACAACAAGGGTTCGATCGCCAAAAACAATTGCAGTTTACCCTCAATCTTCTGCGGCAAGTGGGGTATGATTTTGATCGCGGTCGTCAGGATGAAAGCTTGCATCCGTTTACCACCAGTTTTTCCATTGGCGATGTGCGGATTACGACTCGTGTACGGGAGAACGATCTGACGGAGGCTTTGTTTAGTACGATCCATGAGATGGGTCATGCTTTCTACGAGCAAGGGTTAGATCTCACGTTAGAAGGTACACCTTTAGGAGAAGGGACATCTGCTGGAGTCCATGAAAGTCAGTCTCGACTGTGGGAAAATTTGGTCGGGCGATCGCCCGAATTTTGGCAGTATTTTTATCCCCAGTTGCAAGAAATGTTTCCAGAGCAACTGAAACTGGTGTCCTTAGATACGTTTTATCGAGCGATCAACCGGGTAGAGCGATCGCTCATTCGTACGGATGCGGATGAGGTTACCTATAATCTTCATGTGATGATTCGTTTTGATCTTGAATTAGAGTTATTAGAAGGATCGTTAGAAGTACGAGATCTGCCTGATGCTTGGAATGCTCGCTATCAGTCCGATCTGGGAGTGTGTCCGCCGAGCGATCGCCTGGGTGTGCTTCAGGATGTTCATTGGTATACCTCGACTCTAGGAGCCATGTTCCAATGCTACACTTTGGGAAACGTCATGAGCGCTCAAATTTATCAAGCAGCTCTCCAGGATCTTCCTCACCTTAAAGACAATATTGCCCAAGGTAATTTTGCCCCTTTACAGAATTGGTTAATCGATCGTATCTATCAATTTGGCAGTGTGTATACCCCATTAGAGTTAATGCAAAACGTCACTGGTAGCGATCTGAAAATTACCCCATTTTTGGATTATATTCAGCAGAAATATCGGCAGTTGTATGATTTCTAAAGGGTAAGCTCTTTTCTCTCCGAATTACGGTTTAAATGTAAACCCTGATTACTACAAGTAGGGGCAAAAGTTTTTTTGCTCCTACTACTGCCTATTACCCTTTACCCATTATGAACGATCGCCACGAATATCGGCGATAGTCCCTTGTTTCATTATCATCGCCGCGATCGCCGCGTAGAGCAACTCACCCTCGATCATACGGTTGCGGCTGCTTTGGTGCGCGGAGGCATGATTACGCGGGAAATGGGTCAGTATCATGAGGGTCGAAATCAGTTGGAATTTTATCTCGGTCGGGAGACCTTGCCGGGAGATCCACTGATTGAGATGAGTTTAGAACCTGGAGATCGGCTCCTGTTGTGTACGGATGGTATTAGTAGTTCTATTGACAGCTTACTCTTGCTCTCTTGTTTAACCATTGCTTCCCTTCCTGAGTGTGCCCAAGCGTTAATTGACACGGCAAAAAAGCAGGATCGACGGACAATCAGACTCTAATTATCTCGCAATATAGGGATTCAGAAATCTCTAAAGCAACCGTACAACAGATCGACTAACAATTATTAAATTGTTCATTGTTAATTAAAACGAGGTGAATTATGACAGATACATTGGCAGTGACAGTCGGTGGAATTATTATGAATTACCGGCGCTATATTGAATAGTTTGCTCTAAGCGAGGTAAAGCATTAGTTGCTGATTCCCGAATATAAGTATCTGCCGATTCATCATTGGCCAATTGGGTTAAGATTTCTGTAGCGCGACCATCTCCCATAGAGGCTAAAGCATTAATAATTGATACCCCTAAAGCTACATTTTCTGTTGTTTTTAGGGTGTCTACTAACAACTCTAACATCGGTGAACCTACAGCCCCCAGTGCCATCACTGCAGTAATATTCACCAGTTGATTGGGATGATTCAAGGCCAGCTTTAAACCTTCTACTCCTTCTTCTGGAAAAGCATTGGGGCCATGATTGACCGCAACTTGGGCTAACGCTTTTACACAACTCGTTTGAATGGTTGAATTATCACTTGACTCCAATAGGGAAACAATGGGCGCAATTGCATCCGGACCAATTACCCCTAACGCCTTCACTGCTGGTCGCCGAATATCCACATTCTCTTCCTTCACCATCTCAATTAAGCGACCAATGGTATTTTCGTCTCGATTTTCAGCTAACTGTACCATGGCCCGTTCTCTTAAATTTGGATTGGGATGTGTAAGCTGTGTAAATAAAGCGTTAGTATCTGGGGTCATTGTATTTAATTATAGAATAATTAACAATTAACAAACCAAGAACTCTAAGTCTTGAACTTGACTGCATATGAAGCCAAGCTGTAGACTTAGAGTCCTCTAAAGTTTAAGTCTTGATCCTTAATGTTCAAGAACCCAACTCAAATTTTTCCCAGTTATAGACTAGGACAAGGAGTTGATTACATAGTCTAGGAGAGCATTGTACTCAACTAGAGCTTGTGCAGACATATCGCGAGGAGCGCAACCGCGGTTACGAGCATAGCTCAGAGCTGCAACATAAGGAGCGGTGGGCAGACCTAAAGCACGATAAACTTCACGCTGTCCAGCAATTCCCCACTCATCAAGAGGGCCAGTACCGCCTACAGCCAAGCAGTAGCTAATCAAGCGCATGTAGTGCTTGATGTCACGCAGACACTTAGCTTTAAAAACGTCGGTAGAGTTGGCTTCACCAGAATTGTTCAGGTAAGGATACTGTTTGATGCAAGCATCGTAAGCTTCCTGAGCAACAGCATCAACGTTACCGCTGAGTTTTTCAGCAGCTTCCAAACGAGCAGCCGCACGTTGGAGGCTACCTTGAACAGACTCTAGGTCAGAGCTGCTAGGAAAACGACCAGCAGCATCAGCAGCAGCAATAGCCGTGGTGAGAACTGATTTCATTTCTTTACTATCTCCAGGTTTATGTGATCGGTGTTACTTTTTAAGGGACGATTGCCCGTAGATCTTCGGTGCAGTGATTTATCGGTTTTAGCTTAAAGCGGAAATAACGCGATCGAAGTATCCAGCACACTCAGCAGCTAACGCAGAGCAGTCTCCTTGGGGAGTATCGTTTTTACGATATTTTGCTCCAGCACGCTCTTCTGTGTTGGTGTTGGTAATGTGAGCAACACAAACAGCCTTCATGATTTGTACTGCACGAACGGTAGAAGTTGAGGGAACTCCTAACGCGGTGTAGGTTTCTTTCAGACCATTTAAGCACCGATCTTCGAGAACAGAAGCATCACCAGCTAACAAGGCGTAGGTGACATAGCGAAGAATGATTTCACCATCACGTAAGCAAGCAGCCATACGACGGTTGGGGTAGCAGTTACCACCAGCTTGGATTAAGCCTTGGTTTTCGCAAATCATACCGGTGATTGCATCAGAAACGCAGCAGCTTGCGTTACTAGCTACAGCATTAACAGCGTCTAAGCGCTTGTTGCCTTCAGAAATAAAACCTTTGAGTTCAGCAATTTTGTCGCTGCTCAGAGTGGAAGTGCTGGCATCTGCTGATACCACAGCTCTCGAAAAAGCGTCAAGCATTGAAATGTTTCCCTCTCAATAGTTGAATTTTAAGTGACCCGTTTTGCACTGGTCATAACTGACTATAGGAGATGATGGGGACTGATGGTAGCTTTATGATAAACAATGTAATAATCCTTTACAATTCAGAGGATTTTATTAATGATTGCCAGATGATAAATCGGTAAAGAACGGTATCACTGATCCAGAAAGGGTTGATTTCAAGGTATTTTTAAGAAATCTGCTGATGCTAGTTCAGTGCTTGAGTTATGGATAAACGATTTTCTCAGCTTTTTAATTTAAGTGAAGACCAGGCGATCGCCCTGTTAGAGATGCCTTTGGATCAGTTAGCCGATCCGAGCGATCGCTATGTGGCGGCTTGTCACCTGATGCGCTATCCCACAGAACGGTCGATAGCTGCCCTGATCAAGGCCATTCAAAATCAGGAGGACGATCTGTATAATCGGATTGCCCGACGTAAGGCGGTGGAGAGCTTGGGACGATTGAAGGCTGAGATCGCCATGCCTACCCTGCGCGAGTGTTTAACGGACTCGGATATCTATACAGTGGAGAATACGGTTTGGGCGATCGGCCAGATCGGGACAGATGACCCGCAAATTTTAGAACAAATCAGCCAACTGTTGCGGCAACCGAATCAAAGCTATCGGGTGATTATCCAAGTTCTGACCCAGTTAGGCTATCAACCTGCTCTAGAGGCAATTAAACCGTTTATAGACTCAGACGATCTGTGTATTTCCAGTGTGGCGATCGCCGCGACTTGTCAGTTAAGTGGTGATTTCAGTTCCATGGATCGGGTAGTGGACTTTCTGCATAGTGACAATCTTAATGTGCGCCGAGCTTGCATCCAAGATTTAATGGATACTTATTATTATCCAGCTCTGCCCAGAATTGTCCAATGTCCAGTTTCCATTGTATTTCGTCTGCGGGGGATTAAACATCTGGCTCAAAGTGGAATTGCTGCCCAGAAATTTACCTTTTCCGAGGTCGAACCGTATTTTGACCAGGTCATCCGAGATCATCCAGATACCCTAGAATTTGTCCACGAATATGATCAAACCCCGAGCATAGAGTTTGCGATTAATGAACTCTATAGTACGGATTTTGGGCGCTGTTATTTAGCCAGTTATACCCTCCTGCACACCTACCCAAAAGAGGCACCAGAAGCGTTATTAGCCACATTTGCTGAGAAAGCAAATAATGATTATGGCGCTCATTATCATGTGGTTAAACTCTTGGGATGGCTAGGGTACTCACCTGCCTATGATTTACTGGTGGAAGCCTTGCACAATGAAGCTCCTCAATTCCAAAAATCTAGGGCGGCTGCGGCGATCTCCCTAGGAAATTTAGGTGCAACAGAAGCTATTCCCCTGTTACATGAGGCCCTGAAAACGTCGATCTTCGATCTTAAGTATGCTTCTCTGTTGGCGTTAGACCAATTAGGCGATCGCAAAGGAGGGGAGATCTGTGCCCAAGATCAGGATTTAATCTTACAAGCCAAAGCTCTAACTCAGGCTTCTCATTAACCGGTCAATCATTATAGCGCTTTGCGCTAGGGAATAGGGAATAGGGAATAGGGAATAGGCTTTTGGTACATAGCTTGGAGGATTCAACACTGTCCCTCATAACAGCGCAAAGCGCTGTATTACAGTTCTTCATCAAACACTGGGGGCCAAATTTCGGCAATTGAAAGTTCCCAACCCGGCAATAATTCTGGAATAGTCAAAGTATCTTCACTGCTGAGAACAACGGGTTTACTGTTCGCACGGTAAACCGTCACTATTAGATTTTTGGGGTCAACTAAAATTCCAACTTGACTTCCTAACTCTAAAAACTTCTCCAGTTTTGCCACTAAGGGTTTAATCTTGTCAGATGCTGACCGAACTTCAATGGCTAAATCTGGAACCAGTTCGGCAAAAGCACGGGGAGCTTGACGCATTTTCTGGGCAGGAACAAAAGAAACATCTGGCCCCCGTAAATTGCCATCTGGTAGGCGAAACCCTGCCGAAGAGCCGGTAACATAACCCAAAGATCTGGGAATTACCCAATTTTGTAAGAAAAAGATTAATCGGGCAATAATCACTTCGGAAACATAATCAGATAATCCCATAACAATAATTTTACCATCTACTAATTCGGTTCTATAGTCCAGATGAGCATCGCTTAATTGGGTTTGCAGTTGTTCTAGGTCTTTAACAGTCAGAGACATCGTATTCTTCCTCCTTAATGGTTACTTATTATCGAATAGGTAAGAAGATCGTCATCACTTCTCCTTGCTTCGGTCGTTGACGGATCAAAAGTTTGCCCCCGATCGCCTCAAACAGATTTTTGGTGACGCTCAAATTCAGGCTCAAATTCCCCGTTTCTGGTTGAAACATCAATACTTGACCCAATGCTTTAAAAGGAGACAAACTAGGGCAAGCTTGAGGTGTTTCTGAGATTAATTGTAATTTCAGTTGATTGCCTGCGGGAGTCACTTCGACTTGAACATGGGAACCGGTGGGCAATGTCGAGGTAAAATTCTGAATCACATTGGTTAACACTTGATCCAATAAATGAGGGTCACTGACGACTGTAGGTGTATGTTGAGGTAAAACCACATCTAAGGTTACATTACGACGACCGGCTTGTTTTTGCCATTGAGGAATACCCTCCTGAAACACCTGGGCTAGAGACGTTGTGGTTAACTGGGTAGATTGCGATTTGGTGGGTGTAGTTTCCAGTTCTACAGCCCGGAAAATGAGATTAAAGCGATCGATCTGTTCCGTACATTCGCGATCGATGGTGTGCAGACGCTTCAACACTTCAGGGGGTAGATTAGAGCGTTTGAGCAACAGGCGAGTATAGGTGCGAATTGTCGCCAAGGGAGTTTTGACTCCATGGGCGATCGCCTGAAGTAATTCTAGATCCGGTTGAGAGGCTGTTGTTGTCGGTGATGGGGGCGTTGGCTTTTGCACTCCCTCCGAAGATCGATCGGCAGTCGATACCGCAACCGAAGGTTCAGGGAGATATTGAACCATCAACCGACTAAATGCCGTCACCGTTTGATACCCTGGAGCAACGGGGGGAAACTGGTGATAGAGGTTATCGAGATGCTGCACATCTTCTGGAGTCCCAGTTAGGCAAACCCGCGATCGCAATGCATTCCAAGCCCGTTCAACATCCTGGGGGTCAAAGGAAAACTGAAATCCCAGCTCTCCAGTCGTTTGGGGAGCGATCGCCATAACCAAACTCAATGAAGGGGTTAACACTACAGCAAATTGTTCATAGTGTAGAGGATCTTGAGGGGCTAATAGGGTTTTGGCAGTGAGCGGACAAGATGATTCATCAGACGAGAGAGGAGCGCCACCGTAGATAGAGGAAGAGCCAACTGGAGCGAGGGGTAAGCCTCCCGATTGGGAAGGAGCTGGAGGCAGTTTAAACAGCAAAGAATGAGTTTCTTGCAGAGGTAAAAACAGCCAAGAGGTAATCTGGGGATGGGGATGGGTCAGAATGGGAGAGCTACAGAGGATTAAGCCTTGGGAAAGTTCATCTCGATCGAGCAAATCATTTAAAGCGGCGATCGCTCCACACCAAGATCGTTCAGCCTTATTTTGACGATTGGCGATCGGTTCCGATCCCCCTAAAAGTTCACTTAATGTTGGCATCATCCACTCAAACATAACCATTTCCCCCATCTGGCGCGAATTATGACAGATATTACCTGTGAGGGTATCGGTCTTTTTAGCCAATTGACTAGGAGGTGAACCGAATAAATCAGTTGCAATTTCCGGATCGCCAACTCTTGAGTATTAATTATCTACCCTCTTAGTTATCCTCCCCACAAGGGTCATTAAATTTCGTATAAAAACTACCGTATTGTAACCAATACTGTTTTAAATTATGATTAGGGGTGTGCAAGCTAGCCTTGGCTTGATACAAAATTACCTGTCGATGTTGACCAATCCAGACCCGCCGAGCTGGTTCCACAGAAATCAACGTTCCGCCCAAACTCGATACACATTCTTCAAATCGTTCTACCGCTGAATATTCTACACTTTGAAATATAAAAAAACTACCAGAACAGATTAAATAGCGATTTCTGATCCAGTTTCGCATTTTTTGACAAGCCACTGGGGGTATCACAGCTCTCTCCACTCAGAACTTTTCAACTCTCTAGATCAAAACAAGGGGTTAAAACCCCTTGCTTATTTATCCAATAATTGACTACCAGGGCACAGTATTATGGCTGTTCTTAAGCCACTTCTGTAATACTCACAATCTTACCACCGGCCCGATGAATCCGCTGGATTTGGGGAGTCATTTTCGCTCCGGAGACTAAATATCGAGTGGTACTAACATGGCGGGGACAGTCAAACTTAGATCCGGTTACCAGAATCTCAAAGGTCTTCTCAGTTGCATCTTGATAGGCAGCTACACGACCACCAGTAGAGGGCAACTTAATTTTTGTTGCTGAATTGGTAGCCACATCTTGTACCAACCGAGAACCTTTAAATGCGCTATCTACCCCCGCATTACCTTGATATAAAGACAAAGTGCGGTTATAGTCAACTTGCTTTAGTCCGATTTGGCTAATTGAACCTTGATAATAAGGAACAATATTGTCTCCAAACTTCTCTTGGTATTCCACACTATCGATATAGGAATCGATTTCGGCATCATAACCTTGCTCAATACACAGAGTAATATGTTCCGAAAGTTCTGCCTGATCGACTGGCGCACGTCCCAACAGATGCTTGAAATTCAATTCAACAAACCGATAGGGAGCGCAAGTCTCAAAATAGCGACTGCGATAGAAATCAGACTTAGCCACTTCACGGACAAATTCACGCACAGTAATCTCCCCTAGGGTCAACTGAGATTCAGCCGTAACCAGCCGCTCACTTTCCATAACATGGGGATTTCCCAGCACTTGCTTATAAACAGCACGAATTACCGCTTGCTTTTCATCCAAGCTACTGGTTGGCCACAGCTCAAGGGGATTATCTAATACTACACTCATTGGTATTATCCTGAATGGGTTTTCAATGCTTTATTTAATCAACCATCTTTTCTCTTTTTACTCTTCCTGATTTTGAATGCAGGAGGAGTAATACCGAGGTTTAGATCGATAACAACAAACATTGCAACAGTTAAGTTATATTACTCAACTGTCGATCGCTTAGTTTGCTGATGAACTCAGTCTACTACAGGTAGGTCTTAAAGCCAACACCTCATTAATCTCTAACCTGAATTGCCTGAAGTTTAGTGTTCCTTATTTATAAATTTATAAGGAAATTACTCCCCAAGCAGCTAAAGCTACAGCAACTGTGCCTAAGGTTAATAAAGCGCCTCCACTTAGAGCAATGAGCCGGCCAGTTAGACGAACCCAACCCGGATAAGGAGGGCGCTGCCATGACCAACGATAATTCGGTGTAAGAGGTGGAAAATAACCCAAAGATTCTAATTTCTGGCGATAATCTTCTCCATACCGAGGCATTCTGGCACTGGGTAAATTTCCCTGAGAACGTTGGGGCAAAATCCGCCGTCTCTGATAGGGAACCGTATCATAACCAAAATGGGTCAAGTATTCTTCTGTATCGAGTAATTGATCGACAAACCCATTTAATCCTTGCGTCGCGAGAACAATCGACCAGGCTAATTTTTCCCGTTCTCCATATACTTCCCGTCCGAGGACCCGTTGAATACACAATTCTACAAACCGATAATTACTATTGGGTTCATAGTTATTGCGCCGAAAGCTTTCAGATAAGAGCAGCGATCGAATAAAATCACGGACAGTAATTTGTCCAGCTCTCAACTGAGATTCCAGAGCATTTTTGTAATTGTGATAAATCAATTGTTGTTCGTTAAAAATTTGTCGATAGGCAGCCCAAATCAATTCGTCCACCTCTGTGGAGGATGGTAACAATTCAGTCGTATAAATTCGAGGTTTTTCAGGACTAGCAATCTCAAACCCCTCAACTCGCTGATTTTGAGTGGTTGGGGAATATTCAAGCAAGGGAATTGTCATAGAATCTCCTGGAGTATTTGGGGTTACAATAAGTTAAAAAAAGGATTTTCCCTTCAACAGGTAAATTATAAGCCCTAAGCGATCGCCTAAATCCGATTCTCAGGGCCCATCTTAAACCCAATTGTTTTGATCTGAATTCTCAACTTTGAACCTCATCTTGATTCAAAGGTGAGAGTTCTTTCTGTGATTTTTCAGTTCGAGGACTCTAGAGAGTAACGTTAAGCTAGTCTCTAGGAAACTGTGTGAACTACTCGACATTGTACCATTAGGGTGCAACGCCAGCTTCTGACTTCTCAAGCGATTGCCTCCGAAAGAGCCAACTTTCGTCTTGCTCTATACAGGGTCTTATCCCGCCTCCATCAGCAGTAACCTCGGTTGTCAAGGAAAATCCGTAATCCTTCATTACAGATTTTTTTTTAGCTAAATGAGCCAACCTCCCATAAGTTAGCAACTTAGCAGATGGAACGTAATTAAAATAGGGAAGAAACGGTAAAGAAATCGGAAAGATTCCTAAAATCTAGCAAATTTTAACATTTCGTAATACTTGATCCTGCGATCGCCAAGAGAATATGCTGAATTTTCTTGTAAGCTGAAATGAATGGGTCAAGGCAACGATAACCACATGAGGATTCTTTTAATTGAAGATGACATAACTTTGGCTGAGACTCTAGCAGAAGCCCTCACCGATCAACTTTATGTCGTTGATATTGCACCCAATGGAGCAGCAGCATGGGAATACTTTGATGCTCTTGATTATGACCTTTTACTCTTAGATGTGATGCTTCCCGATCTTGATGGCATCAGTCTCTGCAAGCAACTGCGTCTTCAAGGTTATCAAATGCCAGTTCTGATGATGACAGCCCGCGATACAGTTAGTGATAAAATTGCGGGTCTCGATGCTGGAGCAGATGATTATATTGTGAAACCTGTCGATCTTGGTGAATTGTTTGCACGGGTTCGTGCCCTTTTACGTCGAGGGAGTGTATCTGCTCCTATTTTAGAGTGGGGAAAATTAAGGTTTGATCCTAGTACTTATGAAGCCAATTATAACGATCGCCCCTTACATCTAACCCCCAAAGAATATTCTCTTTTAGAACTTTTACTGCGGAATGGTCGTCGTGTGTTGAGTCGTCATGTGATGATTGAACATATTTGGTCACTTAAAGATCCTCCAGAAGAAGATACAATTAAAGTCCATATTCGGAGTTTACGTCAAAAATTAAAAGCTGTGGGTGCCCCTGAAGACTTTATTGAAACTGTTCATGGAATTGGATATCGATTAGGTAAAAGTAACTTTTATTAACCTGGATTCGGGATAAACAGCGACTCTTTCCTCAGAGTGCGCTGCTATACGAGGCAGCGACTCATTGAACGTTATTGGCATCAGATCGAGTCAATCGAGTGTGCGCTCCGAGCCACCACTCCTTACGCGA